>NZ_JBFAKY010000004.1:0-250653 GCF_040656015.1 Promicromonospora sp. NPDC050249
TGGGGGTCAGACTTCCCATACGACGTTCCTGGTCAGGCGGTGCCTTTTGTTCGCTCCTATTTTTTTCTCCTCGTGAGTGGCGTGAGTGCCCCGTGGCCTCGACAGGCTCGACCAGCGGAAGGGGTCAGTCCTCCGAGGCGGCCGACGGCGCGGCCAGGCCCGCCGTGATCAGGTCCATCACCGAGGAGTCGGCGAGGGTGGTCGCGTCGCCCACCGCCCGGTCCTCGGCGACGTCGCGCAGCAGGCGGCGCATGATCTTGCCGGACCGCGTCTTGGGCAGCTCGGGCACGACGAGGATCTTCTTGGGCTTCGCGATCGGGCCGATCTCCTTGCCCACGTGGTCGCGCAGCTCCTTCTGTACCTCGGCGGCGCCCTCCGGCGTCGCTGCCCGGTTCGCGTGCTCACCGCGCAGGATCACGAACGCGACGACGGCCTGCCCGGTCGTCTCGTCGTTCGCGCCGACGACCGCGGCCTCCGCCACGATCGGGTTCGACACGAGCGCCGACTCGATCTCCGTGGTGGACAGGCGGTGGCCGGACACGTTCATGACGTCGTCCACGCGGCCCAGCAGCCAGATGTCGCCGTCGTCGTCCTTCTTGGCGCCGTCGCCGGCGAAGTACAGGTTCTCGAACCGCGACCAGTACGTCTCCTTGTAGCGCTCCAGGTCCCCCCAGATGCCGCGGAGCATGGACGGCCACGGCTCGGACAGCACGAGGTAACCGCCGCCGCCGTCGGGCACGGGCTTCGCCTCGTCGTCGACGACCGTCGCGACGATGCCGGGCAGCGGGACCTGGGCCGAGCCCGGCTTGGCCGCGGTGACGCCCGGGAGCGGGCTGATCATGATGGCGCCGGTCTCGGTCTGCCACCAGGTGTCGACGATCGGGGTCCGGTCGCCGCCGATGACGCGGCGGTACCACATCCACGCCTCGGGGTTGATGGGCTCGCCCACCGAGCCGAGGACGCGCAGGGAGGAGAGGTCGAACCCGCCGGGGATGTCGTCGCCCCACTTCATGCAGGTACGGATCGCCGTCGGTGCGGTGTACAGGATCGAGACCTTGTACTTCTCGATGAGCTCCCACCAGCGCCCGCGGTGCGGGGTGTCGGGCGTGCCCTCGTACAGGACCTGCGTGGCGCCGTTCACGAGCGGCCCGTAGACCACGTAGGAGTGGCCGGTGACCCAGCCGACGTCGGCCGTGCACCAGTAGACGTCGGTCTCCGGCTTGAGGTCGAAGACGTTCTTGTGGGTGTACGCGGCCTGCGTGAGGTAGCCACCGGTGGTGTGCAGGATGCCCTTCGGCTTCCCGGTCGTACCGCTCGTGTACAGGATGAACAGCGGGTGCTCGGCCTCGACGGCCACGGGCTCGTGCACCGGGTCCGCGGCGGCCAGCGCCTCGTGCCACCACACGTCGCGTCCCTCTACCCAGCCGACGTCCTGCTTGGTGCGCTGGACGACGAGCACCTTCTGGACTGTGGTCGCCTCGGCACCCTCCTTGGGCGCGAGCGCCTCGTCGACGGCGGGCTTGAGGGCCGACGGCGCGCCGCGGCGGAAACCGCCGTCGGCGGTGATCACCAGCGTGGCCTCCGCGTCGGCGATGCGGCTACGGAGGGCGTCTGCCGAGAAGCCGCCGAACACCACGGAGTGCGCGGCACCGATGCGGGCGCAGGCCAGCATGGCCACCACGGACTCGACGAGCATCGGCAGGTAGATGACCACGCGGTCGCCGGTCTGCACGCCGAGCGTGGTCAGGGCGTTCGCCGCGCGGGACACCTCCTGCTGCAGGTCGGCGTACGTGACCGTACGGGTGTCGCCGGGCTCGCCCTCGAAGTGGATGGCGACGCGGTCGCCGTTGCCCGCCTCGACGTGCCGGTCCACCGCGTTGTACGCGGCGTTCAGCGTGCCGTCCGCGAACCAGCGTGCGACAGGGGCGCCGCTCCAGTCGAGGGTCTCGGTGAACGGCGTCTTCCAGGTCACGAGCTCCCGAGCCTGCTCGGCCCAGAACTCGAGGCGGTCCGCCGATGCCTTCTCGTACAGGTCGGCCTTCGCGTTCGCCTGAGCCGCGAACTCCGCGCTGGGCGGGAAGCTCCGGGTCTCGTGCAGCAGGTTCTCGAGGCTGGGGCTGGATGCCGAGCCCGACGTCGGGTTGGTGTCTGTCACGGTGACCTCCGGTGCGCGTCTTCGCGTTCGTCTCAGGCAGGTGCTTGGTACTGCCTTGACGTCTCTCTGGTCGGTGAGTGTAGTCCCGGACGGTGACAGTCCTCACAATCCCGTGTCACCACCTGAGACACCGGTCGGGCCACCCGGAATGGCCCGGGGACCGGCCACGTTGGGGCTGGCGTGAGTCTCCTTTTCGAACCGGTCACCCTCCGCGACCTATCGGTGCCCAACCGGGTCTGGCTGTCACCCATGTGCGAGTACTCCGCGTCGGACGGGATGCCGAACGACTGGCACCTCGTGCACCTCGGTGCCCGCGCCGCCGGTGGGTTCGGGATGGTGCTGACCGAGGCGACCGCCGTCGTGCCGGAGGGCCGGATCTCGCCCCAGGACACGGGCATCTGGAACGACGAGCAGGCGGTCGCCTGGAAGCGCATCGTCGACTTCGTGCACGACCGCGGGGCGCGGATCGGCATCCAGCTCGCGCACGCAGGGCGCAAGGCGTCGACCTTCCGCCCCTGGTCCCCGCTCCAGGGCACCGTCCCGGCGGCCGACGGCGGCTGGCCGACCCTGGCCCCGTCGCCCGCGGCGTTCCCCGGGCTCGACACCCCGGCGGAGATGTCCGCCGAGCAGGTGGCCGACGTCCCTGAGCAGTTCGCCGCGGCCGCGCGCCGCGCCCGCGAGGCGGGTTTCGACACGGTGGAGGTGCACGCGGCACACGGGTACCTGCTCCACCAGTTCCTGTCGCCGCTCGCGAACTCCCGCACCGATGAGTACGGCGGGTCACCGGACGGGCGCTCGCGGCTCGTCGAGGAGACGGTCGGTGCTGTGCGGTCCGTCTGGCCGGACGAGCTGCCGGTGCTGGTGCGGCTGTCCGCGACGGACTGGCGCGACGACGGCCTCGGGGTCGACGACGTCGCGGCGGTCGCCGGCCGGCTGGGCACGCTGGGTGCGGACCTGATCGACGTGTCGACGGGGGGCGCGGCGCCGGCGACCATCGCCGTCGGGCCGGGTTACCAGGTCCCGTACGCACGTCGCGTACGGGAGGTCTCCGGGCTGCCGGTGAGTGCCGTGGGGCTCATCAGCGAGCCGGCGCAGGCCGAGCAGATCCTCGTGGAGGGTTCGGCGGACGCCGTCATGCTCGGACGCGAGGCGCTGCGGGACCCGTACTGGCCGCTGCGAGCGGCACACACCCTGGGCGAGAAGATCGGGGTCCAGCCGGTGGGGTCCGGGGTGGGAATGCAGCCGCAGTATGCACGCGGGCAGTGGCGGTGACCCGCTGCGGGGCTGTGTGGTGAGCGCGATTCCTGTGCCTGCGGCGTTTCAACGCCGGGAGGAATGTGTGCGTGGTGATTCTTTACCAGCGAGTGTGCATTCCGCGAAACGATTCGCCGTGCGGCCGGGCTCCTCGCAATTTCCGTTCGCGATCCGGAAGTGCGAGGGCCCGGCCACTGCGGTGGCGAGATCTCGGTCTACGAGTACGACGTCCGGGAGCATCCTCAAGCCGGATGTCGCTCTCACCAGCTGGGCGGGGTGACCGTGCACTTCGCTTGCTCTCCGATCGGGTCAACACCCTTTCGGAACCCAGGGCACGGTCCCTTCCGCCCTGAATGCTTGCTGTGAACACAATCACACTGCCTTCGGCTAACAAAAGCAACTGGAGCGGGCTCATCTTCACAATTGCCAATTCCTGTCATGTTGGCAATTGGTCGCGAAAATATTTGGCCTTGCCTCGGCTTGACCCGATGTTGCGGTCCGGTCGACCTTGACCCGTCACTCGTAGCCGTCGCCGACAGGGGTGCGTGCCTCGGGGTTCAGTCGCGTCGGGACCGGCGTCGGGCCGCGCGCCAGATCAGCCAGGCTGCGACACCCACGACCGCGACGCCGACCACCGCGATGACAGGGATGGGCTCGATGCGCGGGCGCAGCGCGATCGGCCGCGTGAACGCGAGGACACCCCAGCCGGACTGGGCCGCGCGCCGCTTCAGGACGCGGTCCGGGTTGACCACGTAGGCGTGGCCGACGGCGGCCAGCATCGGGGCGTCCGTGATGGAGTCGGAGTAGGCGAAGCTTCCGGCGAGGTCGTACTGCTCTCGCGCGGCGAGCCGGCGAATGCCCACCGCCTTGTTGTCGCCGTAGTTGTAGAAGTCGATCTTGCCGGTGAATCGCCCGTCCGCGACGCTCATCTGGGTGGAGAGCACGTGGTCCGCGCCCAGAGCGCCGGCGATGGGCTCGACCAGCACGGCCGCCGACGCCGACACCACGACCACGTCCCTGCCCGCCGCGTGATGCTCGGCGATGAGCTCGACCGCCTCCGCGTAGACGTACGGGTCGATGAGCTCGTGCACCGTCTCGGTGACTATCTGCCGGACCTTTTCCACGTCCCAGCCGGTCACGAGCGACGACAGATGGGCGCGCATCCGCTCGGTCTGGTCGGCGTCGGCGTTGCCGATCATGAAGACGAAATGGGCGTAGGCGCTGCGCAGCACGTCGGCGTGCGAGAGCAGCCCGCCCGCGAGGAACGGCTTGGAGAATGCCGCCGACGAGCTCGTGGCGATGATCGTCTTGTCGAGATCGAAGAACGCGGCCGTACGCGGGGCGCGCGACGTCGGTCGAGTGGCGATCTGGGGAACCTGCTCGGTCACGCGACGAGCCTAACGGCGCCGTCGGTCAGGGGAGGCCACCAGCGGGGCGTGCCGCTGTTCGGATGAAACTCGTCAGCCCGACCCGCAGACCCTGGTCACGACGGGACGGGGGAGCGAGCCCGACCACAAGAGTGGATTCCCTCTACCTGTGCACAGCTGGGCCGACCGGGTCACGTCAGCCCGGCGCCGAACGCCCAACCTGATTCCGGAGCCCGGGCAGTCAGCCCGGAGCGAGGACGTGGTCACCTGCCCGGCGGAAGCCCGGGAGGGCCCGGACAGAGGAGGCGGCGATGGTCAGCACAGTGGGCGGCGTGGTGCCGGAGCCGGGACGGGTGATCGGCGTGGTCGGCGCGTGTGGTGGAGCGGGCACGTCAGTCGTGGCCGCGTGCGTGGCCCACGGCCTGCGCCGGACCGGGGAGCGAGCCACACTCGTCGACCTCGACGCGCACGGAGCGGGCACGGACCTGCTCCTGGGGGCCGACGGCGGGCGCGGCGCCCGCTGGCCGGACCTCGTCGAGGCGCGCGGCGAGGTCGACGGTGCCGGAGTGGTGGCCGCCCTGCCCCGCTGGGGCATGGTGCCGGTGCTGAGCGGTACGGCGTCGGGTGCGCCGCCCGAGGACGACGTGGTGCTCGACGTCTGCCGTGGCCTGGTACGGGCGGGCGAGTCGCTGGTGCTCGACCTGCCGCGGCCGGGTACCTGGGGCTCTGTCACCCGGCGGGGCGGGGGAGCCGCCGCCGAGGCGCCCGGCAGCGACGGCCTGGCCGTGCGCACCCTCCTGGCCGGCTGCGACACGGCGCTGCTCGTGGTGCCGCTGACGCTGCCCGCGATCATGGGCGCGGGACGGGTACGCGACGCGCTGCGGGGTGCGGGCGTACCGGACGTGCGGCTGGTGGTGCGGGGTCCGGCGCCCGGCTCGGTCGACGAGGAGGACGTGTCGGCTGCGCTCGGGCTGCCGGTCGCCGGGGCGATGGGTCGCGACGTGGGGCTGGCCCGCGCGATCGAACGGGGTGAGGGGCCGGCGATGTCGCACCGGGCCACGCTCGGCAGGTTCGCTGCGGACATGGCGGGCGCACTGTGAGCACGCCGGTTGCTGAGAGCTCCCTGCTCGACGACGTCCGCGCGCGCCTCGCGACCGGCCGCACCGGCGCCGGAGCTGCCGTCCGCGACGCCGTGCGGGACTCCGGCCGAGTGCTGGGGTCCGACGCGCTCCGTGACCTGGAGCGCGCTGCCCGCGCCGAGCTCACCGGCGCGGGGCCGCTGCAGGCGCTCCTCGACGCACCCGACGTCACCGACGTGCTCGTCAACGGACCGGACGACGTGTGGGTCGACAGGGGCGCAGGGCTCGAGCACGTCTCGGTGAACCTCGGTACGGCCACCGCGGTACGCGGGCTGGCTGTCCGGCTCGCCGCCCTCGGCGGCCAGCGGCTCGACGACGCCTGCCCGACCGTGGACGCGCGCCTGCCGGACGGCACCCGTTTGCACGCCGTGCTGGAACCGCTCGCCGAGGCCGGTGCGGTGATCTCCTTGCGTGTGCTGCGCACCCGCGCGTTCACGCTCGACGAGCTGGTGACCGCCGGCGCCCTGCCGAGCCAGTGGGCGGGCCTGCTGCGCGCCCTCGTGCTGCGGCGAGCGAACGTGCTGATCAGCGGCGGCACGGGCACGGGAAAGACCACGCTGCTCGCCGCTCTGCTCTCCCTCGTGCCGGACGACGAGCGCGTGGTGACCGTCGAGGAGGCCCGCGAGCTGCGGCCGGCGCACCCGCACGTGGTGCACCTGGCCGCTCGTCGCGCGAACGTCGAGGGGGCGGGCGTCGTGGACCTCGCGGACCTCGTGCGCAACGCGCTGCGCATGCGGCCGGACCGCATAGTGCTCGGCGAGTGCCGCGGAGCCGAGGTGCGCGAGGTCCTCATGGCCATGAACACGGGGCACGACGGTGGCTTCGCGACCCTGCACGCCAACGCCGTGGCGGTGGTGCCCGCCCGGCTGGAGGCGCTGGCGGGTCTGGCGGGGATGACCCGCGAGGCGGTGGCCGCGCAGACCGCCGGCGCCTTGGACGTGGTGCTGCACCTCCGCCGGTCGAACGGTGCTCGGTACCTGGCGGAGATCGGGCTGGTGGGTCGCGGGCCGAGCGGCGAGCTGGAGGTCCGGACGGTCGCGCGGTGGGACGGCAGCGGTGGCTGCGCGGTCGAGCCGGACGCGTGGCGCGAGCTGGTGGGCAGGTACGGGCCGTGGTGAGCGTCGTGGAGTCGCTCGGCGTGGGGCTGCTCGTCGCACTCGGTGCCTGGCTGGTGCTGGCACGTGGCGGTCGCCGGTTGCGGGAGGTCCTCGTACCCCCGGCGCCAGGAGCTGAACCGGACACCGGTGGCCCCATCGGCAGGCTCGCCGGCGTCGGGTCCGGGCCGGGTGCGGCGTCCGTGGCTCGGCCGGGCCGCCGCTCCCGAGCCGAACGCGGCCCCGGCGGCGACGTCCGGGTGGTCGTGATGCAGGTGGTGGCGCTGCTCAGAGCGGGGTCATCACCAGGGGCGTCGTGGTCGCGCGCGGCAGGTGTGGGCGTGGACCTCACGGGTGTGCCCGACGTCGACGGCCTCACCCAGGTGCTCGGCGCGCGGCATGCGGAGGCGGTGGTCGCGGCGACCCGGCTCGCGCTGGACGTCGGCGCGCCGCTCGGCCGGGTCCTCGAACAGGTCGCCGGGACGCTCGTCGCGGAGGCCGAGTCGAGGGCTGAACGAGAAGCGGCCCTCGCCGGCCCCCGGACGACGGGGCGGCTGCTCATGTGGCTGCCGATCGTCGGCGGGCTCCTCGGGTGGGCGCTCGGCGCCGACCCCGTGGGTACTGCCACGGACGGCGGCATCGGCAGCCTGGCGGTGGGCGCGGGGCTCGTGCTGCTCGTGGCCGGTCGGGTCTGGTCGGACCGTCTCGTGGCCGCTGCCTGCGGTCCCGACCGGCCAGGCGTGGACGTTCAGGTGGTGCTGGAGCTGGTGGCCGCTGCTCTGCAGTCCGGCGCCGGCGTGCCGCGGGCGCTGAAGGCGACCGGCGCGGCCGTCGGTGGAGCCAACGGGGTGGTGCTCACCAGAGCGGGGCACGCCCTCGTGCTCGGAGCGGCCTGGGAGCGCGCCTGGACCGGCGTCTCCGGGGAGCTGGACCCGATGGTCCGGGCGTTGCGTGGTGCCTGGCTGGACGGCGCCGCACCTGGCGAGGCACTCCGGGCCGCCGGAGAGGAGATACGGCACGAGCGGAGAGCCGACGCGCGGACCGCTGCCGCACGGCTCGGAGTGCGGCTCGTGCTCCCGCTGGGCACCTGCTACCTCCCCGCGTTCGTGCTGGTGGGCCTCGTTCCCGTGCTGCTGGCGCTCGGGATCGACCTGCTCGCCGGCTGAGCCGGCGTCAGGGATCAAGAAGCTTCGGCGCGCTCAGGGGCGCCGACGCCGTCCGCCGCACGGCGGGCGGGACCCGCTGCGCGGGTCATGAAGAGACGGCTCGCAGTGCGGGCCAGATTGCCCGGAAACGGGCGGAGACGGAGAAGACATGACAACGACAAAGACTGCTGTGGCCTGCCCCGAACCGGACGACCGGTCGCAGCCGGAGGCGGACGACCGCGAGTCGGAGCGAGGGCTGGCTACCGCTGAGTACGCCATCGCGACTATCGCGGCCGCCGGGTTCGCGGGTCTCCTCATGGTCATCCTGCGGGGCGGAGATGTGAAGGCGATGCTCACGTCGCTGGTCCAGTCGGCGCTCACGATCGGCTGACCCATGGCGGAGCGTGAGTCGGAGCGGGGCACGGTGACGGCGGAGCTCGCCATCGGGCTACCCGTCGTGGTCCTCGTGCTCGTCGCCGTGCTCACCCTCGCGGCCGCGTCCACGGCGCAGATGCGCGCCATGGACGCGGCCCGCGCGGGAGCGCGGGCGCTGGCGATCGGAGAGCAGGGGCCTGCGGTGAGCGCGGTAGTGGCCAGGGTCGGCGGTCCTGAGGCGGAGCTGGCGCTCGCGCACGAGGGTGGCTGGGTACGCGTGACGGTGACGCGGCCGGTGGCAGGTGGCTGGTTGTCTGGGACGCTGCGGGCCACGGGCGCGGCGACGGCATGGGTGGAGCCGTGAGCACCGAGCGATGCTCCGAGCGTGGAGCCGGAACGGTACTGGTGCTCGGAGTCATCGCCGTGATCCTGGTGCTCGCGTTCGGGATCGCCGCGCTCGGCGCAGCCCAGAACGCCCGCGGGGCGGCGCAGGCCGCAGCAGATCTCGGAGCGCTCGCCGGCGCGACCGCGTTGCGGGACGGCTTCGATCCGTGCGGGACGGCAAGGACCGCTGTGGCACGCAACGGGGCGGCGCTCGCCGTCTGCGAGGAGCTCGGCGGAGGCGTGGTGCGGGTGGTCGTGACACGGGCGGCGGCGGGCCCGGGCGGCGCCCTCGGCGCGGCGCGAGCGAGTGCGCGGGCCGGACCCCGAACGGGTGATCCTGGCCAACTCGATGCGGAAAGGGAGTGACATGCGTTCAGTACGACTCGTAGTATTCCTGCTATGAAAAGTACGGAAAATGCGATGGGTGCGCGGAACGCACCTCCGCCGTCGGGCGATGTGGCGCTCGACGTGCGTGACCTACGAATGCGATACGGGACGAAAGACGTGCTCACGGGGGTCTCGTTCGAGGCGTACCGCGGCGAGGTCCTCGCCCTGCTCGGCCCCAACGGCGCCGGCAAGACCACCACCATCGAGATCCTCGAGGGCTTCCGCATGCGGTCGGCCGGCGAGGTGTCGGTGCTCGGACAGGATCCGGCGCACGCCGACGAGGCATGGCGCGCGCGGCTGGGCGTGGTGCTCCAGTCGTGGCGGGACCACGGCCGCTGGCGGGTGCGGGACCTGCTCGGGTACCTCGCGCGGTTCTACGGCCCGTACTCGACCCCGGAGGTCAAGCGGCCGTGGGACGTCGAGGAGCTGATCGGTGTGGTCGGCCTCGCGGAGCACGCGAACGTGAAGGTGCAGAAGCTGTCCGGAGGGCAGCGCCGACGCTTGGACGTGGCGATCGGCATCGTCGGACGGCCTGAGCTCGTCTTCCTCGACGAGCCGACGGCGGGCTTCGACCCGCACGCCCGCCGGGAGTTCCACGACCTGGTGCACCGCCTTGCCGACTTCGAGAACACGACGGTCCTGCTCACCACGCACGACCTGGACGAGGCAGAGAAGCTGGCCGACCGGATCCTCGTGCTCGACGAGGGCACCATCGTCGCCAACGGGTCCGCGGAGCAGCTCGCCCGCGAGCTGACCACCCAGGCGGAGGTGCGCTGGATGTCCGAAGGCCGCCGACACGTGCACGCCGTGACCGAGGGCGACCCGACCCAGTTCGTCCGTGAGCTCCTGACGCATGATCCGGGGGCCACCGAGCTCGAGGTCAAGCGAGCGAGCCTCGAGGACACGTACATGTCGCTCGTCCACCGGGCCGAGAGTGACCCCGCGCGCCGGACCGGACGGACAGGGTCGACAGAGACCGAGCAGACCGAGCAGACCGAGGAGGCGCAGTCATGACCACACCGACGTCCACCCCGACCGACGTGCGATGGGCGGCCGTGCGGGCAGGGCTCTCCCGTGGCTGGCTGGAGACCAAGTACTCGCTCCAGGAGCCGGGCGACGTCATCTGGATCATCGCCTTCCCGGTGATCTACGCGGTGGTGCTGCTGTTCATGCGTGGCAGCACCGTGCCCGGAACGGACTTCGCGCTGGGTGCCATGGTGCTGCCCAGCCTGGTCGGCATGTCGATCGCGTTCGGCGGGCTCACCGGGCCCGCGAGCACCATCGCGGTCGACCGTGAGGACGGGACGCTGCTGCGGGCGAAGGCCACACCCAACGGGATGATCGGCTACCTCGTCGGCAAGATCCTGCTGTTCGCGCTGACCACGCTCGTGAGCCTCGTCGCGCTGGTGATCCCGGCGTTCACGGTCGCGGGTGACCTGCGGCTGGATGCCCGTACCGGGGTTCTGCTGGTGCTGATCTTCGTGGTGGGGATGGTCGCGACGGTCCCGATCAGCGTGGCGCTCGGGTCGCTGTTCAAGACGGCGTCCCAGACCGGGCTGTTGTTCCTCGGGTCGATGCTCCTGATCGTGCCGTCGGGGATCTTCTACCCGATCACGGCGCTGCCCGAGTGGCTCCAGTGGGTGGGGCAGGCGTTCCCGTACTACTGGCTGGGGCTCGGTGCCCGGTCGGCGATGCTCCCGGAGGCCATGGTCACGGCGGAGATCGGGGAGTCGTGGCGCACGGTCGAGATGTTCACGGTGCTCGGGGTCTGGGCGGTCGTGGGTATGGTGCTCGCGCCGATCGTGCTCCGCAGGATGGCCAGGCGTGAGTCGGGCTCCACGGTCGCGGCGGCACGAGAGCGTTACATGACCAAGGGGTACTGAGTGGTGGCAGAGCAGTCCGACGTCGTCCATAACCGCATAGCGATGCTGCGCGCCGAACGTGGCATCTCGCGGCGTGAGCTGGCGGAGGCGCTCGGGGTGCACTACCAGACGGTCGGGTACCTCGAACGGGGTGAGTACAGCCCGTCTCTGTTCCTCGCGCTGCGCATCGCCGAGTACTTCGGCGTCGCCGTCGAGGTGGTGTTCTCGACGACCCCGTTCAAACGCCTGGGCGAGTAGGGCTCAGCGGGCCTCGGCGAGGGTGGCGCGGGGGTCGTGCGACAGCACGGCGTCGAGGAGCCGCACGGCGGCGGCCTTGTCCAGCGGTGCGTTGTACGAGCCGCACTTCGGCGACTGGACGCACGCCGGGCACCCGTCGGCGCAGGGGCAAGCAGCTATCGCGTCACGGGTGGCCCGGAGCCACGTCGCGCCGAGGTCGTAGGCCCGCTCGGCGAAGCCCGCACCGCCCGGATAGGCGTCGTAGACGAACACCGTCGCCTCGCCCGTGTCCGGGTGCAGCTCCGTCGACACCCCGCCGAGGTCCCACCGGTCGCACGTCGCGAGCAGCGGCAGCAGGCCGATCGAGGCGTGCTCGGCGGCGTGCAGCGCGCCCGGCGTCTGCTCAGGAGTGATGTCGGCGGCCCGCAGCACGAACTCGGGCACCGACCACCAGACGGCGACGGTGCCGAGGGTGTGCTCGGGCAGCTCCAGCTGCTCGGTCCCCAGCACCTGCATGTCCGGGACACGACGCCGCTGGAAGCTCACCACCTGCGACGTCACCTCGACCGGGCCGAGGCCCCAGGTGATCGGTCCCCACTCCCGGGTGACCAGGTCATGGCCGGGGCCGTCCGCGCTCCCGGCCTCGGCACCCGGGTCGCCGGACGCCTCGGCGTCCTGGTCCCAGCCCTCGATGGCCACCGACATCACGGAACGGGACCACGTGCCGTAGTCGAGCTTGCGCCGCTGCACGACGGCGGTGTGGTCCGTCAGGTCGAAGTGCGACACCACGTACGTGGTGCCCTGGTGCACGTAGACGGCGCCGTCGTGCACCTGGCCGTCCGCCGACGCCGCGTCGACGGTGCCGAGCATGCGGCCGGTGCCCTGCTCCACCACGCGCACCGGCGTGCCGCCCGCCCCGCGCAGATCGGTGAGGCCCGCGGCGCCCTGGGCGTGCGTCCAGTACCACCCGGATGTCCGACGCCGGAGCGCACCCCGGGCGACCAGCACGTCCAGGATCCCGCGGACGTGGTCGGGGTGCCCGAACGTGGCGAGGTCCTCGGTCCGGAGCGGTGCCTCCTGGGCCGCCGCGCACAGGTGCGGCGCGAGTACGTGCGGGTTCGCGGGGTCGAACACCGTGGCCTCGAGCGGGGCGTCGAACACCGCCTCGGGATGTGTCACGAGGTACGTGTCCAGCGGGTCCTCGCGCGCGACGAACGCGACAAGACCGTCTGCGCCGGCCCGCCCGGCACGCCCCGCCTGCTGCCAGAGCGACATCCGCGTGCCGGGCCAGCCGGCGATCAGCACCGCGTCCAGGCCGGAGATGTCCACGCCGAGCTCCAGTGCGTTGGTCGTCGCAAGGCCGAGCAGGTCACCAGTGCGCAGGGCCTGCTCCAGCTCGCGGCGCTCCTCCGGGAGGTAGCCGCCGCGGTACGCCGCGATCCGGCGGGCGGCGTCCGGTGCTGCGTGCCGCAGGTGGTCGCGGGCCTGCTGAGCCACCGACTCCGCACCGCGCCGGGACCGGGTGAACGCGAGGGTGCGGGCTCCGGCCGCGGACAGGTCGGCGAGCAGATCGGCGACCTCCGCGGTCGCGGACCGGCGCGGATGCTCCGGCGGGGCCTCGGTCGCCACCGGCTCGGCCTCGGGATCGGGTTCCGGCGTCGATCTCGAATCGGGGTCGACGGGCAGCGCCCAGGGGTCGGGCTCTGCGACGGCGACCCGGCGCATCGACGTCGGCTCTTCGACGGACAGACCGTGCCGGGATGCGCCGGCATCTGGTTCGGCGTCTGCTCCTGCGCCGTCGGCTACGGGCGGTCGCCAGCCGACGATCTCCGGCGGCTGCCAGAGCACGACGGTGCGGCGTCCGGAGGGCGAGGCGTCCTCGGTGACGGCGGTGACGTCGTCGGGCGCGACGCCGATGAGGCGGGCCGCGCTGACCGCCGGCTGCGCCGTCGTGGCTGAGGCGACGACGAACGTGGGCGAGCCCTCCCCGTACCGCGCCGCGAGGCGCGCGAGCCGCCGCAGCACCAGCGAGACGTGCGCGCCGAAGACGCCCCGGTAGGCATGCCCCTCGTCGACCACCACGTACCGCAGCCCTTTCAGCAGCCGCGACCAGCGGCGATGGTTCGGCAGCAGGGCGTAGTGGAGAAAGTCGGGGTTCGTCAGGACGACGTCGGCGTGGTCCTGCACCCAGGAGCGCTCCTCGCGCGAGGTGTCGCCGTCGCAGGTCGCGACGCGGACGTCGCGCGTGCCCGCCGCGTCGAGGATGCGTTCGAGCGCGCTCAGCTGGTCGGCGGCCAGGGCCTTGGTGGGGCTGAGGTAGACCGTCGTGGGGCGGACGTGCGCCGACTCGATGTTTCCGGGGTCGAGCGTGGCGGCAGCGGCGGCGGTCCGGACGGCGGACAGCGCGGGGAGCCAGAACGCGAGCGACTTGCCCGATCCGGTCGACGTGGCCAGGGCCGTGTGCCGGCCCTGGTGGACGAGGTCGGCGGCGACGGCCTGGTGCGTCCACGGCCGCTCGACGCCGAGCTTCCGGTACCCCTGCACCACCGTGGCGTCGGCCCAGCGCGGCCAGTCGGCGTGCTCGGCGGTGCGCTCCGGGAAGATGCGCGACGCCGTCAGCCGCTCGGCGCGCGCGCCACCGGCGAGCAGCACGTCGAGGAGGGGGTGGGTGGAGGCGTCGGACACGGTGCACAGTCTCGCACCGGGTGGATCCCCACGATGTGGTCGGTCGGCCTGTGGCGTTCGGTAGCAACTTGTCCAAGTCCGTGGAGTTCACCCGCGAAATGGCGGGTTGGTGCGCCGCAGCGCCGGTAGGTTCACGCCGTTACGCCAGGTCGAATGGTTGCCGCAGGAGGAAACGATGAAGCGCTCCCTGATAGCCGGAGCTACAGCGGTCGGGTTGGTGTTCGCGGGGTTCGTCACACCCACCGCTGTCGCGGCGTCCACGGAGGTGCCGCCACCGTCGGCGGCCGAGTGCGACGGTTCGGCCGAGAGCGAGGCGGTCGCGCTGGCGCTCGCCTCTGCGTGCGGCGACGACGTCGAGGTGGTCGGCGCGGCCGGTGCCGGCGCGGAGGTGTTCGCGGAGCCGAACGGTGGGATGCGGCTGGAGGCGACGGCGAACGATTCGTCTGTCGAGAGGCCGGCGCTTGCCTGGACCGCTCTTCGCGAGGGCGGTCCGTCGAGCTACAACTGGACCGGCACCCAGTGGGTCGGCCACTGCGACCCCGCCGAGTACGCAGAGGGGTGCGCTGTGCCGGGTTTGCAGCGGCTCGTCTGGCAGTTCGACGGAATCAAGTACCTCGCTGATCTGGAGCCCCAGGACATCACCTCCGCCGAACTCTTCGCGTACGGCGACGACGCCTGGCTTGACGACGTAAATTGCACGCCGAATCACCTGGAGCTCTACGACGTGCCGCGGATCTCGGCCGGCACGACCTGGGCGAGCACCTCCGACTGGACGGCGGACCGACGCGTCGGCGACATCAGGTTCTACTGGCCGGAGTGCGGGCTGACGCCCGGGTACACGGGCTTCTTCGACTTCGATGCGACGCAGCTCGCGATCAACGCCGCGCGGGACAACCGGTCGACGGTGACGGCGGGCCTGAGGGCGGCGGACGAGACGTGCATGTCGTGCGGCTGGAACTCGTTCAAGCCGCGCGCCCAGCTCGTGGTCCGCTTCAACCGAGTGCCGGCCACGCCTACGGATCTCAGGGTCGGTTACCAGAGCTCGAGCTGGTCGTGTGCACAGGAGACCGTCGTCCGGGTAACAACGCCGCGACTCATGGCGCACATCGTGGATCCCGACCCGAACAGCAACGACCCCCAGAATCCGTCGGGCGCCCCGGTCACCGCGACGTTCCGGATCACCCGGGCGGAGTCTCCCGATGTCACGGTGTGGGAGGACTCTGAGTCGTCCGCGCGCAGCGGTGAGCACTACGTCGACGTTCCGTCCGAGACGCTTACCAGCGGTCGGTACGTCTGGTCCGTCTTCGGTACGGATAGCAGCGGCCTGGTCAGTCCGACGGCCACCTGTACGTTCTCCATCGACATCCAGGCCCCAGCGGCCCCTGCGGTGACACCACTGGTGGGCGGTGACGCCTTCTATCTCGAGAACACCGAGCGCGGTGCGGTGGGAGAGCTTGGGTCCTTCCTCGTCAAGAGCTCGTCGGACGATGTCGTCAAGTACCGGTACGGCCTCAGCTCGGACCGCCAGCTGCAGGAGGTGGCGGCCACGGAGAACACGGTCATCAACGTCACGCCGACCAGGTGGGGGTCGAACTACCTGACGGTCGAGGCGCTCGACGCGGCGGGCAACCGCAGCTTGACGACGAACTATTCCATCTACGTCGGTGGCGGTGGCGTGACTCCCACCCCGCCCGCCATCACGGTCGCCGGCCCGACGTCGTACACGTTCGGGGACGTTCCCACGGCGTCCGTGACGCTCAGCGAGGACGCCGTCACCCCGTACGGCAAGGTGACGGTGAAGTCGGGCTCGACGGTCGTCGGCAGCGCTGTGTTCGACGAGCGCACCGAGCAGCTCCAGCTGGACGGCCCCGCCCTCGGAGCGGGCACCAAGACGCTGACGTTCACGTACCAGTCGTACCCGGGCGCTCCCGAGTGGAGCACCCAACGGACCATGACGGTGCGGCCGCTGACCTTCGTCACCTCACGCCCGGCCTCCATCGACGGCATCGCCCAGGTCGGCAGGACTCTCACCGCGCAGCGGTGGCCCTGGACCCCGACGCCGACGACCGTCACCTACCAGTGGCGGCTGAACGGCGCCGCCGTCGCCGGGGCGACCTCGCGGACGTGGACCGTACCGGCGTCGGCGGCGGGCAAGAAGGTGTCGGTGACCATCACGGGCTCCGCGAACGGCTACGCGACCCTGAGCGTCCGGAGCCCAGCAACTGCGGCGGTGAAGGTCGGCACGTTCTCGGCGCCGCGCCCGACGATCAGCGGCACCCGGCAGGTGGGCTACACGCTGCAGGCGGTGCGGGGCACCTGGTCCCCGCTGCCGACCACCGTGCGGTACCAGTGGAAGGTCGGGGGCGTCGCGGTGCCGGGTGCCACCTACTACCGGTTCCGGGTTCCGGCGTCGGCCCGGGGCAAGCAGGTGACCGTCGTGGTGACCGGATCACGCGCGGGCTATGCGAACAAGACGGTCTACAGCCCCCTGAGTGGCACCATCCGCTGACAGCCGGCTGACACACCGAGCGGCCGCACGTCATCGACGTGTCGGCCGCTCGGTTCAACCCGCGGCCCAGGTCAGCGGCTGACCGGGCCGTTCGGTCCGGCGAACGGGGTCAGGACCCCGCCGGCCACACCACGCGGGCCGATCCACCGCCGAGCCGGGTCGGCTCGGCGACGGCGGTGAGACGGCCGCCCGGGCCGATCTCGATGGCGGTCGCCGCCCCGATCGTGTTGGCCGTCGGCCGGAGCGTGTGCCCGTACCCGGTCAGCGCCGTGCCGTAGTTGTCGACGAAGGCCTGCTCGGCGATCGTGCGCACCGAGTTCTGCGGCGCAGCCCGCGGGGCGGCGATCGCTTCCTCGATGGTCATGCCAAGGTCGATCCGGTTGATCAGCATCTGCGTGACCGTGTTGATGATCTGGGATCCGCCTGGCGAACCGAGCGCGAGCACCGGACGCCCGTCTTCCAGGACGATCGTCGGCGCCATGGACGAGCGCGGGCGCTTGCCGGCCTCGAGCCGGTTCGGGTCGGTGGCGCTGTACTCGATGCTGAAGTCCGTGAGCTCGTTGTTCAGGATGAACCCGCGCCCGGGCACGACGATCCCCGAACCGCCGATCTGCTCCAGCGTCAGCGTGTACTCGACCACGTTGCCCCACCGGTCGACCGCCGTCAGGTTCGTGGTCGACGGGCTCTCGGTGTCCTCGGGGACGATGCCCTCCGCGCCGGGCGTGGCGCACACGCCGTCGTACGACCTGGCGTCACCCGCCGTCACGGGCTTGGCAGCCGCCGTCGCGGGGTCGAGCAGGCAGGCCCGCTCCTTGGCGAAGGTGTCGTCCAGCAGCCCGGCCACCGGAACGTCCACGAAGTCGCCGTCGCCCAGGTAGGCGGCGCGGTCCGCGAACGCCAGGGCGCTCGCCTCGATGTAGTGGTGCAGCACGGCCGGGTCGTCCTGCGAACCCAGGTCGAACTGCTTGAGGATGTTGAGCGTCTCGCCGACGGTGGTTCCGCCGGATGCCGGCGGCGCCATCCCGTAGATGTCGTACCCGCGGTACGAGACGGAGACCGGCTCCCGGTCCACCACCTCGTAGGCCGCGAGGTCTTCGGCGGTCATCGATCCTGCCGGCACCGGGAGCGTGGTCCCGGCCGCGACGGGCGGAGCCTGCACCGCGTCCGCGATGTCCTGCGCGAGCTCCCCCTCGTAGAACGCTTCGACGCCATCGCTGGCGATCGTCCGGTAGGTCTGAGCCAGGTCCGGGTTGCGGAACACGGAGCCGATCTCCGGCGCCTGTCCGCCAGGCAGGAACAGGTCGCTGGTCGAGGTCAAGGCCTGGAACCGCGCCTGGTTCAGCAGCGTCTGCTCGTAGAAGAGCTGGTCGACCACGAAGCCCTGCTCCGCCACGTTCGTCGCCGGGCGCAACGCCTGGCTCAGGGACGTGGTGCCCCACCGGTCCAGCGCACGCTCCCACGTCGCGGGAGTTCCGGGGACGCCGACGCTGACACCGCCGGTGACCAGGTCCGGATAGAACGGGTATGACTTGCCGGTCGCCGGGTCGATGAAGGCGTCGTGCTCGATCGCCGACGGCGCGGTCTCGCGCCCGTCGATGGTCTCGACCTGTCCGGACGCGGCGTCGTAGTGGACGAAGAACCCGCCACCGCCGATCCCGGCGCTGTACGGGTCGGTCACGCCGATCGCCGCCGCCATGGCGACGGCGGCGTCGGTGGCGTTGCCGCCCTGGCGGAGCATCTGCAGGCCGATCTCGGAGACGACCGGGTCGAGCGAGCTCACCGCGCCGCCGTACCCGATAGAGGTCGGCACCTTCTGCGGCGCACGCTCGGCGTCGTCGGTCGCTGCACCGGCAGGGCTCGCCGCGAGGGCGCCGGCCAGCAGCAGGGCGAGCGCGCCCGTGGCTGCCGAGGAACGAACGGGGAATCTCTTGCTCATACGGTTCTGGGCTCCTGAGGTGTGCATATATGCGACATGGCAGCGACTAAGACGCACAGTGTGCCCAGAAAGTTGTGGGGTGGGTGAATTTGGTGCCGGAGGGATCCGGTCGGGTCCCGATCAGAGATCGAAGAGCGTGGGCTGCTCCAGGTAGACGCCTTCCGTCTCCAGCATCCGGACCTTGGTGCGGGGCCCGCCACGCGCCGAGAACCCGCCGATGCGGCGGCCGGCTGCCAGCACGCGATGGCACGGCACGATGGGCGGGAACGGGTTGCGGCCCATGGCCTGCCCGACGGCCTGGGCGGCTCCGGGCGTGCCCAGCTCGGCCGCGACCTCGCCGTACGTGCGGGTCTCGCCCGGAGGGATGGCGCGTACCACCTCGTAGACGCGACGGTCGAAGTCGGGCACGGCGCTCATGTTCAGGGGAACCTCCGCGAGGTCGCCGACGCCGTCGCCGAGCAGCCGGACGAGCGCCGCGGCGGCCGGTGCCACCGCCGTGGGCGAGGCCTCGACGGCGTCCGGGTACCAGCTGCGCACGGCACCCCGCACCTGCTCGGCACCCCCGTGGGGCAGCGCCGAGCCGACGATCTCCGCGTCCTCGTTCCAGACGAGCGCGCACTCGCCGATCGCAGTCGGGATCACCGCGAACTCGAGCCTGTTCCGGTCCATGCGCCACACGATAGGCGGGCACACTGACACCCGGTCGACGCGGCCGCCCGGCCTGCGCGGTCACCGCTGTCCAGGACCGGCACACGACGCCGGATGCGCGAGCGGAGCTGTGATATCCCGCGTCACGGCCGCCCACCTAATCTCAGCGCATGACGAAGCACAGCGCGGTGTTCCGTGTACTGGCCCTCGCCCTCGCCACCTCGTTCGCCTCGACGGGTCTCGCCGTCGGGTTGGCTCCGCCGTCGCAGGCCGAGGAGGCCGGCGCGGTCACCGCGCTACCGGGTTCCGTGCCCCGGTACGAGGAGTACGTCGCCCTCGGCGACTCCTGGACAGCCGACGTCGTGCTGCTCGACGGCCGCGGCATCCCGGACACCCGCTACGCGCCGCTCGGCTGCGCACAGTCCAAGGTCAACTATCCCAAGCTCGTCGAGCAAGCGATCCGGCCCGCGACGTTCCGCGACGCCTCGTGCGGGGCTGCGACCACCGAGCACTTCGCGAACAGCCAGAGCGTGCTGCTCGGCACCAACGATCCGCAGTTCGCGCGCCTCACGGCGACCACCGACCTCGTCACCGTGGGCATCGGCGGGAACGACGCCGGGATCGCGGCCGCGGGCCTCGACTGCCTCGGTCTCGTGCCGCTCACGCCGATCACCGACATCGGCATCGGCCTGCCGCTGGGCGGCTGCAAGGCCAAGTACACGCGCGGCGGCGTGGACCAGCTCAGCCGGCAGATCAGCGCGTCGGAGGACAAGCTCGTCGGGGCGTTCGAGGGCATCAGGGAGCGTTCGCCGAACGCGCGCATCCTCGCGGTCAACTACATGGACGTCGTGCCCGACCACGGTTGCTTCCCCCGCCTGGCCGCCTCCGACACCGACATGAAGTACATCTCGGGGAAGTTCCGCGAGCTCAACACGATGATCGACCGGGCAGCCGAGCGCGCCGCTGTGGAGGTGGTCGACACGTTCGCCTCGACCGGCGGCCATGACCTCTGCACCGGGCCGTTCGACCGGTACGCGGAGGCGTACGGGCTGTCGCTCAACGGGGTGGCGATCGGCGTTCCCGCGCACCCGAACTCGGCGGGTGCCGAGGCCCAGGCACGCGCGGTGATCGCCCACCTCGGGGGGTGAGCCGGCCCGGCGTCGGCGTAACCTCGGCGCCGACGCCGGTCCCGGTCAGCGCTCCGGTCGGTGAACGCACTGCGCACTCGGGCGGGTGTCGTACCGAGCGTCACGCGCACCGTCCTGGTCAGGTGGGCCTGATCGGCGAAGCCCAGGTCTCCGGCGATCGCAGCCAGGTCGTCGTCGCCCGCCTCCAGCCGGGCCAGCACCCGGCTCACGCGGACCCGGTTGCGGAACCTGGTGAGGCTGACGCCGGTCTCGGTCACGAAGATCCGGCTGAGGTGCCCGGGCGACACCTTCAGCGCGCGGGCGAGGCTCACCAGGTCGTGCGACGCGGGTGCGTCGTCAAGGACCGCCTCGCGCGCGTGCACGACGAGCCGCGCCCGGGAAGCGCGGGCGGCGGGCGTCCGGGCGGCCCCGCCGTCGTCCGACGCCGGGGTGCGAGCCGCGGCCGTCACCGTGCGGACCAGGCGTTCGGCGGGATCCGCGGCGTCGTGCACCGTCCGGAGCAGGAGCCGGTGGGCCAGCTCGGCGACACCGTCGACCCGCACCGTGGTGGACGTGGGCCGGTCGCCGACGATCTCGTGCCAGAGCGCGGCGCCGACCGAGACGAACGTGCACACGTCACCGCCTGAAGGATGCGCGAAACGCTGGTCCAGACCCGGGATCTGCGTGTAGCCCTGGGTGACGTCCACCGTCTGCTCGACGCTGCCGTTCACCAGCCGGAAGTGCCCCCGCCGGGCGAGGACGAGGCCGAACGTCTCGACCGGCTCGGCCTTGGACCATCCGCGGTGGTCGTCCGAGCACGCCACGACCCGCACCGAGTACTCGGGTGCGGTGAGGACGGGCGTGGCGTGGCGCACGACCCCACCGTAGGCGGGGTCACCGACACTCCGACCCGACCCCGAGTCCGGTCGGGCCCCAGGACCGCCACCGAACAAGGATCTTCAAGACTGCCGCCGTCCGCCGCTGGACCCTTGGGCCATGCGGAAGCCCCTGCTCCTCGCGGTACTCCTCGCCGCCCAGACCATGGCCTCGATGGACGGCTCCATCGCGAACGTCGCCCTGCCCGCTATCCAGCGGGACCTTGGCGCGACGGGCGCGGTGCAGCAGCTCGTGCTCTCGGGATACCTGGTGGTCCTCGCGAGCCTCATCGTCACCGGGGCGCGGCTGGGGGACCTGGTCGGGCACCGCAGGGCGTTCCAGTGGGGGCTCGCGGTCTTCACCGTCGCGTCGCTCGCCTGCGGCCTGGCGCCGACGCCGGTCGCCCTGGTCGCGGCCCGTGCGATCCAGGGCGCAGGGGCGGCGCTGCTGATCCCACAGGTGTTCTCCCTGATCCAGCACCACTTCCAGGGAGCCGAACGACGGCGGGCCATCGGCCTGTACTCCCTGGTGCTCGCCCTGGGCGTCGCGCTGGGGCAGCTGCTCGGCGGGCTCCTGGTCTCGGCGGACCTGTTCGGGCTGTCGTGGCGACCCGTGTTCCTCGTCAACGTCCCGGTCGGCGTGCTGCTGCTCGCGGCGGTGGGGCAGGTACTGCCGCCGGCCCGTGCCGGGGATGGCGCCGGCCGGGTGAGAGCTCGCCGGCTCGACGTCTCCGGGACCGTCGTCCTCGCGCTCGGCATGGCCGCGTTCACGACGTCGCTCACGGTGGGCCGGGAGACAGATTGGCCGTGGTGGACGTGGGCTGCCCTCGGCGGTTCGGTGGTGCTGCTCGCGTGGTTCGTGCGGCACCAGCTCCGGACGGAGCACCCCCTGCTCGACCTCGTCGTGCTGCGGCCGCGCGGGATGAGGTCCGGTCTGCTCGCGTGCGCCGTCGTGATGGGCTGCTACGCGGCTCTGCTCTTCACGTTCACCCTGTACGTGCAGGACGACCTGGGCTGGACGCCGTTCGCCGCAGGCCTCGCGTTTCTCCCGTACACGATCGGCTTCGGTGTCATGAGCCTGACCTGGACCCGGATGCCGGAGCACGTCATCCGGGCGCTGCCCGTGGCGGGGCCCGTCGTGCTGGCGGTGGTGGTGGCAGTGGTTGCGACCGGGGCCTCGCCGTGGGTTCTCGCGCCGCTCCTCGTCCTGGCAGGGGCAGGCCATGCGAGGGGCTACAGTCCGCTGATCGCACGCCTGTCCGGCATGGTTCCGCCGCACCGGGTGTCCGCTTTCTCCGCGCTCAACACCACCGGTCCGCTCGTGGCGCAGACGGTCGCGATCGCCGCTATCGGCGGGATCTACCTGGCAGCGGGCCTGCCCTGGGCGCTCGGCACGACGGCGGTGACGCTCCTGGCCGGAGCGAGCTGCGCCGCGGTCAGTCGGCGACCCAGCGAGCAGCGAGGCTGAGCGCCTTCTCGGCGGCGTCCGGTCCGCTGCTCGCCGTAGCACCCAGGTCTCCTGCCGCGGCCAGGCCCGCCGCGAAGCCCACCGCGTAGGTGGTGACCGGTGCGGCCGGCCGGGCGACGGCGTGCGCCGCGTCGCGGGCGAGGTCGAGCACCGCCCCGACGTCGACCGTCCCCGGCGGGAGCCCGAGCTCCGCCTCCAGCGCCTCCACCCAGCTGTCGAGGTCCGTCATCTCGGGTCCTTCCGGTAGTCGTCGGTCGCGGCGCCGAGGCGCTCGGCGTCCGCGGGGGTGTCGATGTCGTCGCTCCAGCCTGCCCGGTCCGGCACCTCCGCGCAGCGAAGCTCGCCGACCAGGCGTTTCATCGAGGCGCCGGCCGGCTCGATACCGGCGAGCGCCGAGACCAGGGAAGCGCGGCGGTAGATCCCCACCAGCCACTGGGCCCGGCCCTCGCGCACCAGGTACGCGCCGTCCATGGGTTCACGTGAAACGGCCTGCTCCAGGAGGGCGATCGCGCCCGCGGCGTGCGGCACGTCCACGGCCAGGACCAGAACCCATGGCGCACCAGCTGTGGGAAGGGCTCGTAGTCCGGCGGCGAGGCCGGCGACGGGCCCGCCGAACGGCGGGTCCTCCTGGGTGAGCGTCGGTCGCGGCCGGACGCCGGTCAGCACGCCGGCGAGCTCCGGCGGGCCCACCACCACTGCTGCTCGGGCTCGGCTGCTCGCCGTGAGCGCCCGGTCGAGCAGCCGCTCGCCCTCGACGACGAGTCCCGCCTTGGCGGTGTCGCCCAGCCGCGCGGTGCCGCCCAGCCTGGTGGCCCGTCCGCCGGCCAGCACGACGGCGTCGTACGTGATCCCCGCGGGCGTCTCGGCGTCGTCCGTCATCGCAGCATCAGCACCTGGACGATGTCTCCGGGACGCACCTTCTCGACGTCCGGCGAGACGAACGCCAGGCCGTCGGCGGTGGCGAGCGCGGACAGCGAGTGGTGAGAACCGGCGGGAACGACACCGGCGGATTCCGGCGCGACTCCGCCGGCGTCGGGCAGCGGAACGAGCCGGACCGGGACGACGAGCAGCCGCCCCGGTGAACCGGACCAGCCGGCCGCGGCGGCGAGTGGTACCGCGCGGGGTGTGTTGCTCTGCGTAGACATTGTCGACTCTGAGCAACACACTCCGGGTGTGTGGTGTTGCCCCGAGGCCTCCACGCCTCGGAGGCGGTCGATCGCCGGGCGCGCGAAGAGCTCGAACGATGCGTACGCGCCCACGGGATTGCCCGGCAGGGCCAGCCACGGCACACCGCCCCAGCGCGCCAGGGCCTGCGGCTTGCCGGGGGACATGGCGACCGTCGCGACGTCGACGCCGGTTGCTCCTGGACGGTTCGAGCCGGGAGCCGCTGCCAGGACCTCCCGGACCACGTCCGCCGCGCCCGCAGACACACCCCCTGCGGTCACGATCAGGTCGGCGCCCGCACCGTCGGCGTCGGCGTGTAGCGCCTGGTCGAGTACCCCGCGGAGCGCCGCGGGGTCGTCCGGCACGGGCCCCAGCCGGACGACGTCGGCACCCGCCGCGCGGACCGCCGCCGCGAGCATCGGCCCGTTGGAGTCGGTGATCTGCCCCGGCCCGAGCACACCGCCGATCGGCACCAGCTCCGACCCGGTGGAGATGACGGCGACCAGTGGCCGGCGTCGGACCGCGACGCGCACCGTGCCCGACGCCGCGAGCGCACCGACCAGCGCCGCCGTCAGCTCTGTGCCGGCCCGCGCGAGAAGCTCCCCCTGGCGCACGTCCTCACCCGCGCACCGGACGTGCGGCCGGGACTGCCTGGCGAGCGTCACCGCCTCCTCCGCCCGTGGCGCACCGGCCACGAACCGGCCGGTCGAGGTGCGCTCCACGGGGATCACGGCATCCGCACCGGGCGGGAGCGGGGCGCCGGTCATGATCCGGACCGCCTGCCCCGTCCCTACCTCGGTCAGGCCGCTCGGCCCTGCCGCGACGTCGCCGGTCACCTGCAGCGTCACCTGGCTCCCGTCGGGCGGCAGGTCGGCGAGCCGCACCGCGTACCCGTCCATCGCGGCGCCGTCGAAGGGCGGGACGGACACGGAGGCGTACAGGTCCTCGGTGAGGACCGAGCCGAGCGCGTCCTCCAGGTCGTGTGCTGCGGCGCGCAGCGGCGCGACGAGGGCGAGCACACGTTCGACGTGCTCGGTGACGCTGCGCGCCTGCGGCTCCATGGTCCGACCATAGGACAGCCGGGTGCGAAGGTGGTTTCGGAGCTCGCACAGCCTCTCGCCGGGCGGTGTGAGCAGCGATAATCGGGCCCATGCGTCTTCATCACGTCCAGGTTGTCTGCCCGCCCGGCGGCGAGGATGCCGCCCGCCGCTTCTACGGTGAAGGCCTTGGCCTCACCGAGGTCCCACTCCCGCCGGGGCTCGCGGGCCGGGCCCTCTGCTGGTTCCGCGACTTCGACGACGAGGGCCGCACGACCGCCGAGATCCACGTAGGCGTCCAGGACCCGTTCGAGCCCGCGCGCAAGGCCCACCCCGCCCTCGTCGCCGACTCCGTTGAGCACCTCGAGTCCATCGGCGCCCGCCTGGAAGAGCTCGGCTTCGAGCTCACCTGGAAGGACCGCTACACGTTCGACGGTTACGAGCGTTTCCACACCTTCGACGGCGCGGGCAACCGCGTGGAGGTCCTGACGCCGGTCACGTGACGTAGCCGCCAGTGCCGCCATGTGGATGCTTCAACGCCCTCACACAGCGAGTCGGTACGCTGTGCGTTCTTCCTTACGGTCGATTAACTGCTCTTTGTCGGGCGATGAAACACCGCCTCCCTAGGTTCCTACCTGTCGGTCCGACGTCGGGCCGGCCCCGGATTCGGCGCTTGTCGGTCCGGGCGCGCCCGGCGTCGTCGGGCATACGCCCATGCAGGAGGACAACGTGTCCACTCCGACCACACACGACGACCAGACCTCGGCCGCGAGCGAGCCCACGAGCTCGACCGCCACCGAAGCAGCGCCGAAGTCAGCAGTCCAGCGGTATACCGGACGCTGGATCGACCACTGGGACCCCGAGGACAAGACCCTCTGGGAGGACGGCGGACGCCGGACCGCCCGCCGGAACCTCGTGCTCTCGATCTTCGCGGAGTTCCTCGGCTTCGGCGCCTGGGCCCTGTGGTCCATCGTCGTGCCGCAGCTTCCCGCCGCGGGCTTCGACCTCACCGTCGACCAGATGTTCTGGCTCATCTCCGTACCGGCCCTCGTCGGCGCGACGCTCCGCATCCCCTACACGTTCGCCGTCCCCGTGTTCGGTGGCCGCAACTGGACCATCGTCTCGGCGCTGCTCCTGCTGCTGCCGATCAGCGCGCTGATGCTGACCGTCAGCGATCCGACCACCCCGTTCCCCCTGCTGCTCGGCGCCGCGGCGCTCGCGGGCCTTGGCGGCGGCAACTTCGCGTCCTCGATGGCGAACATCTCGTTCTTCTTCCCCGAGAAGGAGAAGGGCGCGGCCCTCGGCTGGAACGCCGCCGGCGGCAACATCGGCACGGCGGCCGTGCAGCTCGCGGTCCCGCTCGTCATCGTGACCGGTGCGGGCGTCGCGCTCGACCGGGCCGGGCTCATCTTCATCCCGTTCATCCTGCTCGCCGCGTTCCTGGCCTGGCGCTGGATGGACAACCTCACCGAGGCGAAGGCGGACCCCCGCTCGTTCGGCGTGGCGGTGAAGAACAAGCACACGTGGATCATCAGCTTCATCTACATCGGCACGTTCGGCTCGTTCATCGGGTACGCGGGAGCCTTCCCGACGCTGCTCAAGGGCCAGTTCCCGGACGTCGCCATCCCGCTCGCGTTCATGGGCGCCCTCGTCGGGTCGGTCTCCCGGCCGCTCGGCGGCATCCTCGCCGACCGCGTGGGCGGGGTGGCCGTGACCATCGGATCCTTCGGCGTGATGGCCCTGGGTGCCATGGGCGCGATCTATGCCCTCGGCACCGGGAGCTTCGCGATGTTCTTCGGCTCGTTCCTGATCCTGTTCGTCGCGACGGGCATGGGCAACGGCTCGGTCTACCGGATGATCCCAGCGGTCTTCCGGGTGAGCGGCGCGACGGCGAAGGCTGCGGCCGGGTGCATCGGCATCGCCGGCGCGATCGGCGCGTTCGGCGGGTTCCTCATCCCGCGCGGGTTCGCGCTGTCCACCACGGTGGCCGGGTCGCTCGTGCCCGCGCTGTGGGTGTTCATCGGGGTGTATGCCGTGATGGCCTCCGTGTGCTGGTTCGTCTACGGACGCGGTGCCATGGCAGAGGCTCGGGTCTGAACATGCTTGCTTCCCCCGGAACCGCCGTCGACTCACACTGCCCCTACTGCGCGCTGCAGTGCGGGATGTCGCTGACGCGGCCCCGCACGGACGTGACGGCCGCACCAGAGGTGCAGCCCCGCGACTTCCCCACGAACCGGGGCGGGCTGTGCCAGAAGGGGTGGACGTCGGCTGCGGTGCTCGGGGTCTCGGACCGGCTCGTCACCCCGCTGGTCCGGGGCGAGTCCGGCGAGCTGGAGCCGGTGAGCTGGGACGCGGCGCTCGACCTGGTCGCGTCCCGGCTCGCCGGCCTGGCCGCCGAGCACGGCCCGGAGTCCGTAGCGGTCTTCGGCGGCGGCGGGCTGACCAACGAGAAGGCGTACGCGCTCGGCAAGTTCGCGCGGACCGTGCTGCGCACGCCGAACATCGACTACAACGGCCGGTTCTGCATGGCCTCTGCGGCGGCCGGGATGAACCGGTCCTTCGGCGTCGACCGTGGGCTGCCGTTCCCGCTGGCCGACCTCGGGGGCGCGCAGGCGGTGCTGCTCCTGGGCTCCAACCTCGCCGAGACCATGCCGCCGGCCGTGCAGCACCTCGCCGGGGCGCGGGCGGCGGGCGGGCTCGTCGTCGTCGACCCGCGGCGGTCGGCGACGGCCCGGCTGACGGGCGACCCCTCGACCGGACAGCCGGCAGAGGGCGTGCACCTCGCGCCGGTGCCGGGCACGGACCTCGCGGTCCTGCTCGGTCTCCTGCACGTGGTGCTCGCGGAAGGTCTCGCCGACCGCGCGTACCTCGAGCAGCGCACCACCGGGTTCGACGACGTCGCCCGGTCGGTCGCCGGCTGGTGGCCGGAGCGGGTCGAGTCGGTCTCCGGTGTACCCGCCGACGAGCTCCGGCGCGTGGCCCGGCTGCTGGCCGCGGCCGCACCGGTCCACGGCGGCGCCGGTGCGTACGTGCTGACCGGCCGCGGCGTCGAGCAGTCGACGCAGGGCACCGCGACCGTCACGGCGTCGATCAACCTTGCGCTCGCGCTCGGACTGCCGGGCCGGGTCGGTTCCGGCTACGGCGCCATCACCGGGCAGGGCAACGGGCAGGGCGGCCGCGAGCACGGGCAGAAGGCCGACCAGCTCCCGGGCTACCGCAAGATCGACGACCCGGCGGCACGTGAGCACGTCGCCGCCGTCTGGGGCGTCGACCCGGAGACGCTGCCCGGGCCCGGCCTCCCGGCGGTGCAGCTGCTCAGGTCCCTCGGAACGCCGACGGGCCCGCGCGCGATGCTCGTGCACGGCTCCAACCTCGTGGTCAGCGCCCCCAACGCGAACCGCGTCATCGACCGCCTGAAGAGCCTCGACCTCCTCGTCGTCTGCGACTTCGTCCCGAGCGAGACGGCGCTGCTGGCCGACGTCGTGCTGCCGGTGACGCAGTGGGCGGAGGAGGAGGGCACCATGACGTCGCTCGAGGGCCGGGTCATCCGCCGTCGCGCCGTCGTGACGCCGCCGGGCGAGGCCCGCTCGGAGCTGTGGATCCTCGCCGAGCTGGCGCGCCGGCTGGGCGCGCCCGAGGACCTCGCCTTCCCGACCGACCCGGCGGTGGTGTTCGACGAGCTGGCCAGGGCCTCCGCCGGCGGCCCCGCCGACTACTCCGGGCTGTCCCACGCACGGCTCGACGCCGACGAGGCGTCCGGCGGCCCGGGCCTGTTCTGGCCGGTCCCCGCGGTCCGTTCCGAGCCGTCGGACCCGCAGGTCGCCGGAGCGGCGCCCGGCACGGATCAGCACCCGGGCACGCCTCGGCTCTTCGCCGACCGGTTCGCCACGCCCGACGGGCGGGCGCGCATGGTCGCCGTCGACCACGTCGGGCCGAGCGACGAGGTACGGCCCGGCGCGCCGTTCTACCTGGTCACCGGCCGGGTGCTGCAGCACTACCAGTCGGGCGCGCAGACACACCGCGTCGCGGAGCTGGAGCGCCTCGTGGCCGAGCCGTACGTCGAGCTGCACCCGGTGCTGGGCTTCCGCATCGGCGTGCCCGACGGCGCCCGCGTGCGCCTCACCAGCTCCCGCGGCCAGGTCGAGGCCACCGCACGCTGGACCGACGCGGTCCGCCCCGACACCGTCTTCATGCCGTTCCACTGGAGCGGCATCGGATCCGTCAACCAGGTCACCACCGATGCGACCGACCCGATCTCCGGCATGCCGGAGTTCAAGGTCTGCGCCGTGGACGTCTCGGTGGCCCCGGACGAGCCTGTCACCCCGTTGGTCGAGCCTGCCGAGACCCTGGCGACACCGGGTCCCGACAAGGTCGGCCGGCGGGGTCCCATACAGAAGGAGCTCTCGACATGAACCTACGTGTCCCCGTGAAGGTCGTGGTGGTGGGCTTCGGGATGGTCGGCTCGCGGCTCGTCGACGAGCTGCTCCGCCGCGAGCCCGAGGCATTCGACATCACAGTGCTCGGCTCCGAGCCGTACGAGCCGTACAACCGGGTGCTGCTCAGCGACGTGGTGGCTGGCCGTACCGACGTCGCCGCCATCACCATGCCCCTGCCCGACGGCGCCAGGGTCAGCGTCCTGCGGGGCGTCACCGCGACCTCGATCGACCGCGAGTCACAGGTGGTGACCGCCGACGACGGCTCGACGCACCCGTACGACCACGTGGTGCTCGCGACCGGCGCGGCGGCCCGCATCCCGCCGATCCCGGGCCTGCGCACGGCCGACGGCGGCCTGCCCGCCGGCGTGCATGCGCTGCGCACCCTCGACGACGCCCGCGAGATCGTCGCCGCCACCGTCAACTCGCCGCGTGCGGTGGTGGTCGGCGGCGGTGTGCTGGGGCTCGAGGCCGCCGTGGGGCTCGCGGGCCGCGGGCTCAGCGTGACCCTTGTCCACAACGTGCAGTCGCTCATGGAGCGTCAGCTCGACCCGGAGGCCGCCGACGTCGTCCGGTCCGGACTGGAGGGGCAGGGCGTCACGGTACTGCCGAACTGCCTGTCCAGCGAGGTGCTCGTCGCGGGCGGCCGGGCGGTGGGGATCCGCGTCAAGGACAACGCGGACCGGGCCGGCGACGGGGGCTCGGGCCCGCGCGACGAGGTGGTCGCCGCCCGGCTCATCATCTTCTCCGTCGGCACCATCCCCGAGACCGGCCTCGCCGCGGCGGCGGGGCTGTCGACGGACCGGGGCATCGTCGTCGGCTACGACCTCGCCAGCCCTGACGACCCGCGCGTGCACGCGATCGGCGACTGCGCGCAGCCGCCGAACGGTTCGCGCGGGCTCGTCGCCGAGGGCTGGGACCAGGCGCGTCGTCTGGCGGAGACCCTGGTCTCCCTGGTCGAGCCGGTCAACGCGCCGGTCGAGCCCGTCGAGAACGAGACCCCTGCCGAGACCGTCCACCTCCGCCTGCCCCACGACGGGGCCCAGCCCAGCATGGCCGTACGGCTGGGCGCCTTGCTGGCGGGCGGCGCGTCCCGCGCGCAGTCGGACCGGGGCATCGACACGCGGGGGACCGATGTCGTGAAGGTCAAGGCCGGTGCGCTCAGCGTCACCACGATGGGCGTCTGCGGGCCGTCGCGCCCGAACGGCCTGACGCAGCGGGCGGTCCGCCTGGCCGACCCGAGGGCGGGCCGGTACATCGAGGTGGTGGTGTCCGACGGGATCCTCGTGGGCGCCACCTGCGTGGGCGATCCGCGGGTCGCGGCCGACCTCACCGCCGCCTACACACGCCGCACGCCGGTCCCGATGGACCCCGCGTTCCTCCTGCTGACGCCGGTGATGCAGACGGCGGCTCCGGCGTCGTCCCCCGAGCACATGCCGGACGACGCGGTGGTGTGCCGGTGCAACGGCGTGACCAAGGGCGATATCGCGGAGTCGTGCGGGTCGGGTGCGCACACGGTCGAGGAGGTCGTGCGCGAGACCCGGGCGACCACGGGCTGCGGGTCCTGCAAGGACGCGGTGTGCGGGCTGGTCGACTGGCTCAAGGAGAGCAAGGAGGCGGTCCCGGAGCCGGCGTGAGCCGAACCCCGAACCCGCGGATCAAAAGTCCGCTGCTGCCCAGTGATTGGGCCCAGAACTCACGATGGGTACGGGCCCGATCGCTGGGTGGACCCGGGCTACGTCGGCCGGGTCCACTCCAGCGTGTAGCGGAAGAAAAGGCGACGCCGGATACGTGCACCCAGCAGCACCCGGCGCGCGACCCGGGAGAGCTCCGCGAACGTCTCGGCGGCGTCGCGCACCGGCATCGCGGGGCCGCCGTCGTCCACAGGCTCCGTGACCGGCTGTGGATGCTTGGCCATCCCGACCAGCGGGTTGAGCAACGAGGACGCGACCTCCCAGACGAGGTCGGTCACCGAGTCGGGCCGCACCAGGCCGACGACGAGCAGCCGGCCCCCGGGTTCGAGCAGCTCGGACGCGTGCCGCAGAGCGACCTCCAACGGCATGTGGTGCAGCACAGCGATCATCGTGATCGCGTCGAACGCGCCGTCGACCTCCTCGAACCGGGCGTGGCGCACGCTCACCGTGGGATCGCCGGCGAACCGCTCGGTCGAGACGGCGGCCATGGCCGCGTCGGCGTCCACGCCCAGCACCTCGTCAAAGCGTCCCCGCAGCCGGCTCAGCAGGAGGCCGGCGCCGCAGCCGACGTCGAGCGCCCGCCGCCGTCGGGCCGGGAGCCGCCGCAGGATCCAGCCGTGGAAATGGTCGTTGTGGCTCCACGGATGCCGCTGGTTGACCCGGTGCAGCCAGCGGCCGCCCGCGCGCACCAGCGGGTTGGGCACGGTCCGGATGTCCATGCCGCCCCACGTTAGCGGCGCGAGACGTGGAACAGGCAAGACCCGTCAATCCAAGTTTCGCCGAAACTTGGATGAGTGAGCCCTCTGCGTGCGGCACTCACCGGCTCCCTCACAGCCCTGTGAGGAAGATGTTCGGCCCGGGTAACGACCGGCGCACCAGCGCGAAAAACCAGCACTCTACGGTCAAGTCATGGTCAACTCGGGCAATACTCAGCACCTCGTCGTGATCGGCGGCGGCATGGTCGCGCAGCGGCTCGTCGAGGCCCTGCGCGCCCGGGACGACGCCGGTCGCTACCACGTCACCGTCTTCGCGGAAGAGCCCCGCGTTCCCTACGACCGGGTGGGCCTGACCCGCTGGTTCGAGGACGGCGCAGAGGGCGTGGCCCTGGGCGACCCGGCCCTGTGGGCGGACCCCTACGTCACCCTGCACACCGACCGCAAGATCGACTCCATCGACCGCGAGGCCAAGACGGTTACCGACCGCCTCGGCAACGTCCACACGTACGACGAGCTGGTGCTCGCCACCGGCTCCAGCGCCGCGATGCCGCCCATCCCGGGCAACGACCTGCCGGGCGTCTTCGTGTACCGCACCATCGACGACGTCGCCGCGCTGCGGGGCTGGGTGGAGCAGAAGCGCAAGAGCTACCCCGAGGGCAAGCCGGTCCGCGGTGCCGTGATCGGCGGCGGCCTGCTCGGCCTGGAGGCAGCCGGCGCGCTCACCGCGCTGGACGCACAGGCCACCGTCATCGAGTTCGGCACCCACCTGATGGGTGTGCAGGTCGACCTCGGTGGCGGTCAGGCGCTCAAGCGCCTCATCAACGGCAAGGGCATCGGCGTGCGCGCCGAGACCGCGACCAGCCAGATGAAGCCGCACCGCCGTACCGGCCACGTGGGCCGGCTCGACTTCGCCGACGGCGGCCGGCTCGACGTCGACGTCGTGGTGGTCGCCACCGGCGTTCGCCCCCGGGACGAGCTCGCCCGCGCCGCGGGCCTGCCGATCGGCGAGCGCGGCGGCGCCGTCGTCGACCTCTCGTGCCGCACCGAGGACCCGCACATCTGGGCCGTGGGCGAGGTGGCCTGCATCGAGGGCCGCTGCATCGGCCTCGTCGCGCCCGGCAACACGATGGCCGAGGTGGTCGTGGACCGGCTGCTCGGCGGGCTCGCCGAGTTCCCCGGCGCGGACACCGCGACCAAGCTCAAGCTCTCGGGGGTCGACGTCGCCTCGTTCGGTGACGCGCACGCCCGCACCGAGGACGCCGTCGAGGTCGTCTGGGCCGACCCGGTGGCCGGCGTCTACAAGAAGCTCGTCCTGTCCGACGACGCGCGCACCCTCCTGGGCGGCGTCTTCGTGGGCGACGCCGGACCGTACGCCAGCCTGCGCCCGATGCTCGGCGCCGAGCTGCCCGGCGACGACCCGAGTGCGTTCCTCCTCCCCGAGGGTGGCGGCGGCGCTCCGAACCTGGAGCTGCCCGACGAGGCGAACGTCTGCTCCTGCAACAACGTCTCCGCCGGCGCGATCCGCGGTGCGGTCACCGAGCACCAGTGCACCGACGTCCCGGGCGTGAAGGCGTGCACCCGGGCCGGCACGACCTGCGGCGCCTGCCTGCCGCTGGTGAAGAAGCTCGTCGACACCGAGCTGGAGCGCGCGGGCATCGAGGTCAGCACCGCGCTGTGCGAGCACTTCGACATGTCCCGCGCCCAGCTGTTCGACGCCGTCCGGGTCGCCGACCTGCACTCGTTCAGCGACATCGTCGCCCGGTTCGGGCAGCCGGACAGCCGCGGCTGCGACATCTGCAAGCCGGTCGTCGCGTCGATCCTGGCGAGCCTGGGCAACGGCCACATCCTGTCCGGCGAGCAGTCCACGCTGCAGGACACCAACGACCACATGCTGGCCAACCTGCAGAAGGACGGCACGTACTCGGTGGTCCCGCGGATGCCCGGGGGTGAGGTGACCCCCGAGGGCCTGATCGTCGTCGGCCAGGTCGCCAAGGACTTCGGGCTGTACACGAAGATCACGGGTGGCCAGCGCATCGACATGTTCGGCGCCCGCGTCGAGCAGCTGCCTGACATCTGGCGCCGCCTCGTCGACGCCGGCTTCGAGTCGGGCCACGCGTACGGCAAGTCGCTGCGTACCGTGAAGTCGTGCGTCGGGTCGACCTGGTGCCGCTACGGCGTCCAGGACTCCGTGGGCATGGCCGTCGAGCTGGAGCTGCGCTACCGCGGCCTGCGCTCGCCGCACAAGCTCAAGATGGGCGTGTCCGGCTGCGCGCGCGAGTGCGCCGAGGCGCGCGGCAAGGACGTGGGCGTCATCGCCACGGACAAGGGCTGGAACATCTACGTGGGCGGCAACGGCGGCCAGACGCCGCGGCACGCGAAGCTGCTCGCCGAGGACCTGACGTCCGAGGAGCTCCTGCGCACCATCGACCGGTTCCTCATGTACTACGTCCGCACGGCCGACCGGCTGCAGCGCACCGCGCCGTGGATCGAGGAGGTCGAGGGCGGCCTGGAGGGTGTCCGCGAGGTCATCATGGAGGACTCGCTGGGCATCTGCGCCGACCTGGACTCCGCCATGGCCCGCCACGTCGAGAACTACGAGGACGAGTGGAAGGCCGTGCTCGAGGACCCGGAGAAGCTGCGCCGGTTCTCGTCGTTCGTCAACGCCCCCAAGGACGCCGACCCGTCGCTCGCCTACGTCGAGGAGCGCGGCCAGCGCCGCCCCGCGACGGCGGAGGAGCGCGCGTCCGGCGTCGTCATCGCGGGCCCGAAGCTGGAGGTACGAGCATGAGCTCCGACGACGTGTCAGAAGCACAGGTATCCGGTACGACCCTGGTGTCCGACGCCCCGGTCCGCTGGGAGCGGGCCTGCCTGCTCACCGACCTCTTTCCCGAGCGCGGCGCGGCAGCGCTCTTCGGTGACGTGCAGGTGGCGCTCTTCCGCCTCGCGGAGGACCCGGCGGACCCGGCGCAGGGCGGGCGGGTGTACGCCGTCCAGAACCTCGACCCGTTCTCCGCGGCGCACGTGATGTCGCGCGGGATCGTCGGTACGCGGGCCGGCGTGCCCACCGTGGCCGCCCCGGTCTACAAGCAGGTGTTCTCCCTGGTCACCGGCGAGTGCCTGGTCGCGGCGGACAAGACCCCCAAGGGAGACCTGCCGCCGGACCTCACGACCTACCCGGTAGAGATCCGCGACGGCGTGGTCCACGTGGGCCTCCCGTGACAGCCGCTTCGACGAAGGGCCGGGTAACGCTCGTCGGGGGCGGGCCCGGAGCCGTGGACCTCCTGACCCTGCGGGCGTGGCGCGCGCTGCAGTCGGCGGACGTCGTGGTCGCGGACCGGCTGGGTCCCGTCGAGATCCTCGCCGAGCTCCCGCCGCACGTCCGCGTGGTCGACGTCGGCAAGGAGCCCGGCCGGCATCCCGTGCCGCAGGAACGCATCAACGAGATCCTCGTGGAACATGCGCTGGCGGGCGCACACGTGGTGCGGCTCAAGGGCGGCGACCCGTTCGTACTGGGCAGGGGCGGCGAGGAGGTTGTCGCCTGCGTGACGGCCGGTGTCCCCGTCGAGGTGGTGCCCGGCGTGACGTCCGCCGTCGCCGTGCCCGGCCTTGCCGGTATCCCGCTCACCCACCGTGGGGTCACCACGGGCTTTCACGTGGTCTCCGGCCACTGCGCCGCCGGGTCGGACGGCGCGTCCGAACGGTCCGGACCGCTCGACGACGCGGCAGTGGCCTGCGTGCGGGATGCCACGGCTACTCTTGTCGTACTGATGGGGGTGCGGTCCCTCGGCGCGATAGTGGCGCAGTCCCTGGCCGCAGGCGCGGATCCCGCAACCCCGGTGGCGATCGTGGAGAACGGTTCCACCGCGGAGCAGCGTGTCACCCGGGCGCGCCTCGACGAGGCGGTCGGTGTGGCAGCGGTTCGCGGGGTGCGGTCACCCGCGGTCGTCGTCATAGGCCACGTGGCAGCAGAAGGTCTCCTGGAGGGTACGAGTGAGCGACGTCTGGCAGGTGCCGGTGTCTGATGTCGTAGCGCCCGCGCACGCGCAGGCGACCCACCCGACGCTGGGCCAGGTCATGGCCGGCGCGACGGTCCTCGTCACCGCCGAACGCCGGGCCGCAGAGCTCGCGGCGGCCCTGGAGCGGCGCGGCGCCACGATCCGGCACGCGCCGGCGCTGAGCATGATCCCGCACGTCGACGACGAGACCCTGATCGGTGCGACCCGCGCGATCATCTCCGCCCCGCCGGACGTCCTGGTGGTCACCACCGGGATCGGCTTCCGCGCCTGGATCGAGGCCGCCGACGCGCACGGGCTCGCCGAGCCGCTCCTCGAGCTGCTCGCCAGGACCCGGATCGTCGCGCGCGGTCCCAAGGCTCGCGGCGCCATCCAGGCCGCCGGCCTGCAGGCGGACTGGGTCGCCGAGTCCGAGACGTCCGCCGAGGTGGCGGAGGTGCTGCTCAGCGAGGGTGTGCAGGGTCTGCGGATCGCCATCCAGCACCACGGCGCGGGCGCCGACGGCCTGGACGAGGTGTTCGAGAAGGCGGGCGCGCAGGTCGCCAGCCTCGTGGTCTACCGGTGGGGACCGGCGCCCGATCCGGCGGCGCTGCGCGCCTCGGTGCATGCGCTGGCCGACGGCGAGATCGACGCCGTCGTCTTCACCTCTGCCCCCGGCGCCGAGGCCTGGCTCCGGACCGTCGAGGAGGAGCGGCTGCTCGATCGGGTACGCGCCCGGTTCGTCGAGGGCGGGACCGTGGCGGCCGCCGTCGGGCCGATCACGGCGCAGCCGCTGGAGAGCCGGGGGATAGTGCCCCTGCAGCCCGAGCGCGGGCGGCTCGGGGCGCTCGTCCGGGCGCTGGTGGGTCACTACGAGCACATCGAGTCCGTCGCCCTGGCCACCGTCGCCGGGTCGCTGGTGATCCGGGCGCGCGTCGCGGTGCTGGACGGAAAGGTGCTGCCCCTGTCGCCGACAGGCGTTGCGGTGCTGCGGCTGCTCGCCGCGGCCGAGGGTGACGTCGTGCCGCGTGAGCAGGTGCTCGCCGCGCTGCCGGGCGACTCGCAGGACACGCATGCCGCCGAGGTCGCGATCGCGCGCCTCCGCGAGGCGGCGGGTCGCCGTGACCTGATCCGCACGGTGGTCAAGCGCGGCTACCGCATCGAGCTGGCCTGACGCCCCCTTAGGCCTCGAAGGGGGCGCGGCGCGTCCCGTCGGCCACGTTGGGGAATCATCGGTTCCGTCGACGTACGGGCTCAACGGTTCCCTGCCTCCGTCCGTTACTGGCAGCGGAACGAGAGGAGCGTCGGACATGGCGCAGTGGGAGGCGGAGCTCACCGAGCTCGTGATGCGGCGCAGCGGTGCGCTGGTGGGTTACGCGTACTCGCTGACCCGGGACAAGGCGCAGGCCGAGGACCTGGTGCAGGACGCTCTGGTCAAGGTCTACTCCCGGCTCCGCCGGCCGTCGTCCGGTGGTGCGACGCGGCTCGACCTCGACCGGCCGGAGACGTCCAACCCCGAGGGGTACGTCCGGCGGGCGATCCTGACGATCTACCTGGACGGGTACCGCCGGAGGAGCGCCTGGTCCGGCTTCAAGCACCTCCTGGCCGACGACACCGACGCCCCAGGGGCGGACCGGGTCGCCACGGCCCGGGTCGACGTCGGTGTTGCGCTGAAGCGGCTCTCGCCCCGGCAGCGCGAGACGGTGGTCATGCGCTTCTTCGACGACCTGACCGTGCCGCAGATCGCCGCGGCGCTCGGCACGACCCAGGGCACCGTCAAGCGCCACCTGTTCGACGCGACGGCGGTGCTCCGCGAGGCCCTGGCCGAGGTCTCGGTGCCGGCCATGGACACGGACCTGGACGAGCGGGTGGACACGGTGGCGGGTGCGGTGCGCCGCCGTCGGACCGCGAAGGTCGGTGCCCTGGCAGGGGCGACGATGGTCCTGGCCGTTGCGCTCGCCTGGAGCGCCTACGCGATCAAGCCGTTCATCCGGTCGGAGCCGCTGCCGGCGGACGACCAGGTCGAGTACACGCAGGGGCACGTGCCGGGCAACTGGCCACGCGAAGCGGGCGTGTACTGCGGCATGCCGGTCGAGGAGTTCGACGCGCTCGACGCCGGCACCTTCGACGTCGAGATCGCCGGTGACCTCACGACCGAAGCTCGGGGTGAGACCAGCTCCTGGGCGCTCCCGGTGACGGTCGAGGGAGCGGTACCCGCAGACGTGTCGGACCCTTCGTACTTCATCACCAGCCCGGTGATCGTGTGGGCACATGACGGGCGCATCGTCGATCTCACCACCGCCTGGTCCGAGGCCGATCCGGACATCTCACGAATCCTGTCCGAGCAGGGTTCCTGGAGCGGCTCGGCGCTCGCCGGCAGTTCGTCGGCCTGCCGTGCCGACACCCTTCAGGACGGCGGCTTCCCTGAGCGGTACGACAACGTGCGCCCCGGTGCCCGCTACGAGCTGCGTGTGGTGCTGGACGGCGTCAGCGGCAGCGGGGCGGAGGCCGGCGACGTTGCCCTTCACATCAGCGACCCGATCACCGTGGACCTGGAGTCGGGCGTACCCCCGGCGCCGACCTTCGCCGCGCCGGCGGACGACTGCAGCGGTGCGGCCTACGTCGGCCAGGACATGCAGGCGCCCAACCTGGAGGAGCCGGTGCAGGCCGTCGCCAACCAGCTGCTCGAGGCGGTCACCACCTGCGACGAGAACCGGCTCGCCGAGCTCGGCGGGGGGACGTCCATGGTGCCCTTCCCGGAGCCCGGCTCGCCGAACGTGAACGACGTGTTCGCGCTCCCCGAGGCCGACGGCCGGGCGCCTTACGGCACGGTCGCCCGGCTCCTGACCGAGACCCGGCCGGTACGGATCAACAGCAAGGAGTGGACCTGGCCGCGTGTGGCCCAGATCCACAGGTGGGGCGATGACGACGCGGCCTGGCAGGAGGCGATCGATGCCGGAGCGATCACCCCGGAGCAGGCTGCCGAGGACCGGGAAGCCGGCAGGTACACGGGCTGGCGGCTCCACATCAGCGCCATGTACAGCCCCCGCTGGGAGTCCTTCTACGAGGGGGACGACGACTTCTGCCGACGCCCGGAAGCCCCCGCCGACTGTGTCTAGCCGCGTCCGGACCACCCGGCGACCCGGACCACCCATCTCGCCGCTCCCGTCATCGTTTTGCCGCCGCCACCCGTCAGGGAGCATGAAGAGGGAGAGGGGGCGTCCGACATGGCGCAGTGGGAGACGGAGCTCGAAGAGCTCATGGCACGGCGCAGCCGAGCGCTCATCGGCTACGCGTACACGCTGACGCGTGACGTGCCGCGAGCGGAGGACCTGGTGCAGGACGCGCTGGTCAAGGTGTTCTCGCGCCTGCGCCGTCCGGCGGACAGCGGTGAGGGCGGAAACAGCATGCGTCTGGACCAGGACGAGCCGCGCCTGACCAACGCGGAGGCCTACGTGCGGCGGGCGATCCTGACCATCTACCTGGACGGCTACCGGCGTCAGAGCAGCTGGACGGGCATCAAGCACCTGCTCGCCGACGACTCCTTCGCGCCAGCGGCGGAGCGCGCCGCGACAGCACGGGTCGACGTCGGCCTGGCGCTCGCGCGCCTGTCCCCGCGACAGCGCGAGTCGGTGGTGCTGCGGTTCTTCGAGGACATGACGGTGCCCCAGATCGCGCAGACGCTCGGGACGAGCCCCGGCACCGTCAAGCGGCACCTGTCCAACGCGATGGAGCTGCTGCGTACGTCGCTCGCGGAGATGAACGCGCCGGAGATGGAGACCTCGTTCGAGGACCGGCTCGGCGCCGTGTCGGGTTCGGTCCGGCGTCGTCGCGCCGTCAAGGTCGGCGCCCTCGGTGGGGCCACGCTGGTGGTGGCGGGCCTGCTGGCCGTCGCAGCGCTGTGGGGGCCTGACCGCTTCCTGTCGGAGCCGGTGCCGCCGGCCACGCCGAGCCCCGGGGTGTCGAGCGTGCCGGTCGGCGGCTGGGTACCCACCGGCTGGCAGACGCAGGGGGAGCAGTTCCACTGCGGTATGGAGGTGACGGACCTGACGTCGTCGTCGGATGCCGTGCGCCTGGAGCTGACCGGCGACATCGAGCTCGTGCCTGGTGGCGACGAGCTCCCCGACGACTATCTGGCAGCGCCCATCAGGATCTCCCGGCCCGACGCCGAAGGCCCGGCTCTCGACGGTGGGTACCCCCAGCTGGTCTTCGCGCGGAACGGCCTGGTGACCGACATCGGCGGGGGCTGGAACGAGGGCGGGTACACGCTGCCGGGCCCCGGCGAGTCCGCGGTCGGCGTCGCCGAGGCGGGCGCCGCCACCGCGTGTGGCGCGTGGACGGTCTCTGACCTGCACGAGAACTACCGGGACCAGCGACCGGCCGGCACGTACGACGTGTACGCGGTGATGTGGTGGGGCGACGGGGACGGTGAGACCGACCTGGCCGTGAGCGACCCGGTCACCATGGAGGTCCCCGCGCTCGAGGTGCCGGCCCTGCCGCCGCTGAGCGTCGGCATCCAGGACGGCGACCAGCCGCCCTGGCTGGATGGAACAAGGCTGGCTTGCGGGGCCAACGTGTCGGACATCCCGGGCGCCTGGACGGTGCCCTCGCAGCGGTCCGGCCTGACGCTGGAGGTCACGACCGACCTGGACGGCGGTGAGATCGGCGACGAGGTGGCGGTCACGTTCACCGAGACCGAGGGCGAGGCCGTCGACACGACCCGGACGCCGATCACGCTCGTCTGGCTCGCCGAGGGGCGCGTGATCGGCGTCGGCCGCGACGTCTGGTCCGAACCCGTGGAGAATCTGCGGGTCGGTGCGAACGGCAAGACCTCCGTCGTCGTGCCGGTCGAACCCGACCGGACGTGCCTCACGGACCCGGAGGCCGGGCTACCGGCAGGGATGTACGACCTGCACGCGCTCACCGAGCTCGACCCGGGCTCGGGCGGCGCGCGGCAGCTCGTGTCGGCGGGGCTGGGGTACTCGTACTTCCCCGGGAACTGACCGCCGGCGAACGACCAACGAAACCCTCTCGCGGCGCGTCATGGTGGGTGTGGAGACGATGACAGTACTGACGCACCGGGGTGGTGGCCATGGCGGTATGGGAGAGCGAGCTCGATGAGCTCATGCGAGTGCGCGGCAGCGCGCTCGTCCGCTACGCCTACATGCTCTCGGGCGACCGCGCGCTCGCCGAGGACCTGGTCCAGGACGCGCTGGTCAAGGTCTACTCGAGGCTGCGCGGCACGCCCGGCGTCTCCGGGGCGGTGGGCGTGCCCCAGGGCAGCCGGGCGCACGACCTCGACTCCCCGTTCACGAACGCCGAGGGCTATGTGCGGCGGGCGGTGCTCACGATCTACCTGGACGGCTACCGCAAGCGGCAGCGCTGGACGGGCATCAAGCACCTCCTCGCCGACGACCCCAGCACCCGCGGTGCCGACCAGGCCGCCTCGGCGCGCATCGACGTCATGGCGGCCCTCGCACGGCTCGGCGCTCGCGAGCGAGCCTGTGTGGTGCTCCGCTACTTCGAGGACATGACGGTGCCGCAGATCGCGGACGTCCTGGGTACCGCCCAGGGAACTGTCAAGCGGTACCTGTCTGATGCCACGAAGAACATGCAGGAGTACCTGCGCCCCGACGACTTCCGACCCGCCGAAGGGAGGGCTGCCCGATGAACATCGACCGTAACGACAGCTGGAGCGACGACAACGACTTCCTGAGCGGCGCGCTCCGTGACGCCGCCGACAAGATCCCCGGTGGGGAGGTGGACGACCTGCACATCTCATTCGGAGTGGTGCGTGACCGCGTGCGGCGCCGTCGCGCCGCCAAGATCGGCAGCCTCGCCGGCGTCAGCCTCGTGCTGGTGGGCGGGATCGCCTTCGGCGCGACCCAGACGCCGCTGCTGAGGAGCGACGATCAGGTGCTTCCGGGGCAGTCCCAGAACGCGTTCGTGGGCCCGGACCCGTCGGGGCCCACGGCCGCGACGCAGATGCCGGACCCGATCCCGTCGGGGCCCACGGCCTCGGGTGTCATCCGGGACGGGTACCAACCTCCCTGGATCCGGGACCTGGGTGCCGGGCTGGAGTGCGGCATGCCCGTGGCGGACCTGGAGACGACGGCGGCCGGCTGGTCGGTGGCGTCGGCGGGTGACATCTACGGGCTGACCTCGGATCTGGGGGGTACGCCCTCGACGGCCTGGGGTATGCCGGCGACCGTCTCCGAGGGCGACGGATCGCTCGACGTGGCCCCGATCCTGGTCTGGAGCCAGGACGGCGTGGTGGTGGACTTCGGTACGAACGTCTTCGGGGCCCAGGGGCAGATCGAGCCGCTTCTCGGTTCCGCCGAGGGCGTCGTCGAGGCTCAGGGAGCCGCGTTCACCACGTGTGCGCCCACCGAGACGGAGGCGAACGACATCTTCGAGACGCGTCTTCCCGAGGGGAGCTACGAGGTGCGGGTGGTCGCCCTTCCGGAGGTCGCCGCCGGCCAGTGGGCAATGGCGGTGAGCCAACCGGTCGCGGTCCGCCTCGACGCCGACGGCGCGCACACCGCGACGGGGACGCGCGGCGGCAGCGCGACGATCGAGCCGCCGGAGCCCGCCGAGGGCGAGCTCTCCCGGTTCGTGCTCGACCGGAGCACCGACTGGGTCACCGCGGAGCTGACACGGCGCGGATACGTGACGACCGGAACACCGACGGTCACCGCGCAGTGCGAGAGCACCGACCCTACGGACACCGTCACGTACGAGCTGTACACACCCTCGAGCGGGGTGTTCGGGACCGGCAAGGTGCCGTGCGACGGTTCGACGTTCGAGTCGGAGCCCGTGGTCGGCGGCGCCGAGGAGTCCGTGGACGTCCGCCTGACGGACGTCCCGGACGGCGTCGCCCGCCTCTGGGCGGTCCTCGCCCCGGGCGACGGCGGCGACTCCGCGGCCGGCTGCTCGGCCGACGGCCTCACCATGGCGTACGACCCGAGCCGCTCCCCGAGTGCGGGCGCGAGCGCGACCGCACAGGCGATCGTCGAGGCGGCCTTGGCCTGCGACTCCGGCCGGATGGTCGAGCTGGCCACGCAGTACCCCACGGAGCTGATGGTCACCGGAGAGCCTGCCGAGCAGGTCTTCGCCCTGCCGGAGGGCGACCTGCAGCACTACCGCACGCTGGTCGCCCTGCTGGCGGGGACCGGCGGCGCGTTCGTCGGCGGGGACGCGGGCAACCAGAACGTCGTCTGGCCGCGGGTCGTCGCCGAGGAGTTCCGTGACTCCGACGACGCGTGGCAGGAGGTGGTCGACGCGGGCCTGGCTACCCAGGAGCAGGCCGACGCCCAGCGCGCCGACGAGCTGATGGGCTACACCGGGATGCGGATCGCCATCGACGAGTCCGGGGCCTGGAGGTACTACTCCGCGACACCCTGATCCAGCCCGGATCGTGCACCGATATGTCCTGTGCCCCGCTCGCACGTACGTGAGAGCGGGGCACAGGAATGGCTGACACGATGCGCATGCAGAGGGTGATATTTCCGGAGGGGCCGATCGATTCCTTGACCTGTTTGTCCGGTGGCTCAGTATGATCTGGAAACGGCTGAGCGGGGTTCGACGCCGGTCTGGCTCTTCTCGTCATCACACCTCAGGCGAATCGGGGAAAGATGGGGAAGCTCTCACGAGTGATGTCGGGGTTCTCGGGGCTGGCCCTGGTGCTTGGTGCTTTCGCCCTGACGGTGCCTCAGGCAGGTGCGGTGGAGCTTCCGACGCCTCGGGTGAGTGCGGCCGATACAGCCGAGACGAAGAACAACACGCCGGTGGCATGGTGCACGGGTACCGGGAACTACGGCCCGAACATCAGCGTCACCTGGATCCTGCACATCCCTGACGTCTCGTCGTCGGACTGCTACCTGGTCAAAGGCCTGTCTCGACGCGACTCGGTGGAGAGCCTTCAGCGGACTCTCAACCGGTGCTACGGCGAGAACCTCGTTCCGGACGGCGTCTTCGGCGATCGGACCGAGGATGCTTTGTGGCGCGCCCAGGTCGATGAAGGAATCACCGCTGACGGCGAATACGGGCCCCAGACGCGGGACGCCCTGGACTGGCACGTCGTCAACGGCGGCGGATGCGCCGACCCCATCAGGCTGATCGACTTCTGAGTTCGCCGCCGTTCTTTCGCCGCCGTCTTTGTTGAATCGCTCGCTGTCCCAACGTTTCCTGTGCCCCGCTCGTATGTAGGTAGGAGCGGGGCACAGGGCCGCCGGCGAGGGGATGGGCATGTGACGAGGCAGGCGGTCCGACGGGACCAGGGCAGGAACGCGTGATGACCAGTCGCTGGGACGACGAGCTCACCGAGCTCGTCAGGAGCCGGGGGCGGGCCCTCGTGGGCTACGGGTACGCGCTGACCGGTGACGTACGCACGGCGGAGGACCTCGTGCAGGACGCCCTGGTCCGCGTCTTCCGGCGGTTCCGCCGCCCCGAGGCGGCCGGCACCGAGGGGTACACGGAGTTTCCCCTGCACGACGGCGGGAGCCACGCGGGCATCGAGGCGTACGTCCGCCGGACGATGCTCAACCTCTACCTCGACGAGACCCGGCGGTTCGCGCTCTGGCGCAAGGCCCGGCCCACGGTGGCGACGGCGGACGAGGTGAAGGCCCCGGCGTCGGACATCACCGCCCGCGCCGATGTGACCGCCGCGCTGCGCGGCCTGAGCCCACGCCAGCGCGCGTGCGTGGTGCTCCGCTTCTACGACGACCTGACCGTGCCTCAGATCGCGACCACGCTGGGCATCTCGCAGGGCACCATCAAGCGACACCTGGCCGACGGGATCCGCGCCCTGCGGGGCGTCCTCGTGCCGGAAGGAGGGCTCCTGTGAACGAGCACGACGATCTCGCGTCCGGCGACGGCCTCGGTCCCGCCGGGGACGTCCTGCGGCAGACCATCGGCGCACTTGTCGACGGCGCCACACCCCTCGGCGTCCCCAGCGCCCCGGAGCAGAACCTCGGGTTCCTGCGGCGCAGGGTGCGGACCTGGCGCATCGCGAAGGCCGGCGTGGTGGGGCTCAGCACAGCGGCCGTCGTCGGTGCGCTCGCCTTCAGCGCGGCGCAGGCGAGCACGTGGAACCGGTCCGAGCCGCTGCCCGGCCGCCCCACCGTGCACGCCAGCGACCTCGGTCCGGTGCCGTCGGAGATCCCGACGACGCGTATGTCACCGAAGCCGTCCAGCAGCCCGTCCGCGTCGCCGAGCCCGTCGCCGTCGGGCGTCCCGGTGGTGGAGCCGGAGCCGGATGCCAGCGCGTCGGCGGTGGCGACGGAGCCGGGGGCGGACGGGTCCGAGGAGCCGGAGGCACCCGAGATCGCGTGGCCGCCGTTCGAACCCTTCGACGAGGGCTACCTGTCGTGGGCGCTCGAGGCCCCGCCGATCGGGTGCGGTGTGCCGATCGGGGACCTGCCGACGGAACCCGTGCGGTTCACGCTGGAGCCGAACGACTCGCCGACGGACCTGCGGGTCACGTCCGGGTTCACGATCACCGAGGTGGCGGGCGAGTCGTACGAGCTGGCGGTCGGCGGCGACGTGGAGTACCTGCTCTTCCAGCACGGCCGCCTGGTGAGCACCAGCTGGGGTCAGCGGGACGTGGCCTGGTGGGGCGCCACCGAGCAGCGTGAGGACGAGAACGGCAACTCCGTCACGTACGAGGCGACTTCGCCCGGCCAGACCTGGCAGGTCGCGACCAGCTATTCGTTGGTGCTCGACGACGTCTCGACCTGCGGCGAGCGGGTAGACGTCTTCCCGGAGGAGTACCTGACTCCGTTGCCGGCGGGCGAGTACGAGGTGGTGTACGCGGTGCCCTACCGGCTGGTCGACAACGACGCCTTCGAGCTCGCCTACAGCACCCCCTACCCGGTCACCCTGCCCTGACCAGCGGGTCGGGCCCCCGGGCGGTCCGGGAGCCCGACCCGTAGCTCGCCAGGATCGCGCCGCTCCGGCGTCGGCCCCAGCGGTCGAGACGTTCCCGGCCCCGGCGGGTGCGGCCAAGCACGCGGTACCGCAACGTGTTGAGCGGCAGCACGTACGCGTGCGCCCACGGCGGGCGCAGCGGCAGGCCAAGCTCGCGCATGCTGCGCACCCCGAGGAACGCCGTCAGCATCGACAGCAGCCGTTCGCGCTCGAACCCCGCCCGGAAGGGCTGCCACCAGGACGGCCCGCGATACGTCCGCTCGGCCTGCGCGGCCACCACCGCCCGGGCGAGATGCGGCCCTGCCTCGGAGATCCCGGCCTGGGCGAGCAGCACGTGGTAGTTGAGGCGGTGCCGCTCCCACTCGTCGTCGACCAGGAAGTCCGGGTGCACGCCCAGCAGGTGCCCCACCCACTTCCACAGGTGCATCAGGGCCCGGCTGTCCGACGGCGGGACGGGCACCCCGAGCGCCCGGCACCCGAGGATCAGGGTGCCGTCGAACAGCCCGAGCGTCGCTGCCTGGTCCGCCTGGTTGATCGGCAGGCCCCAGCGTGCGGTGTCCCAGTGGTCCTGCCGGTCCGGGTCCGCGAACGACGAGTTCACCAGGGCGTGCATCACACGGACGTGCACGGTGGCGCGCCAGGCGGGGGCGTACGGCCGCAGCGCTCCGGGTTCGGACAGCCCGACCGTCCACTCCTGCGTCTCCCGGAGCCGCCGCAGCGCCCCACCGGTCAGGGCGCCGGTCGCCGCGAGCAGGTCGGTCGGGCCGCCGAACCGGTACCCGCCGACGAGGGAGAGCTGGAGCAGCACGTCGTCCGAGTTCTGCCCGAGCCTTCGCTGTACGGCTGCACCCTCCTCGACCAGGTCCCAGTCGACCCAGTCGGGCACGGTGGTGACCTCGTCGAGGAGGTGGCGCAGGGGGTCCGGCACGAGCGTGCTGGGGCCGGAACCCTGAACGTCGCCGCCGACTTCGGCCCTTTGCTGAGGTGCCCGACCGACATCGGTCCTCTGCTCTGAGATCGGTCGGTTGATCGACCGATCTCGAGGCAACGGACCGAACTCAGCATCGGTGCCGTGCAAGGGACCGCACCCAGCACCACCGGGTTGGGGGCCGGGCTCGGAGGCCCCTCCCGCGAGCGCGTCCCGGAGCTGCTTGTGGGTCACCCGTCCAGGAGCCCTCGCGGGGAGCCGCATCGCCGCGGCGAGCGCCGCCCCGGCGTCGTCCTGCTCGAAGAAGGCGCGGCCGATCCGGTCCAGCAGTGCCCCGTCTACGCCGCGCACCCGTGCGAACAGCCGCAGCGGCCGGCCGATCCGGGCGCCGCGAGCCTCGGCCGACCGGAACCGGAGGGGGTACGTCGTGATGGGCTGCCCGACGTCGTCGGTGGTGCTGGCCATCTACCTATCCTGACCCGCCTGCTCGCGCACCGACAGGAATCCGATGTCGAACTGCCCCAACCCGGGGGCGGGTTGGTTCGTCGATACGGTCAGGACAGCAGGAAGGAGCCGGCAATGGGCTGGCACGAAGACCTGGAGACGCTTGCCGCACAGCGCGGCAGCGTGCTCGTCGGGTACGCGTACACGTTGTGCGGCGATGTGCGGCAGGCCGAGGACCTGGTACAGGAGGCATTGGTCAGGTACTGCTCCCGCCTGGTGCGGCCGGGCGGTCGGCGTGGCGCTGCGGCGTCGGGCATGCACACGGTGTCGCTGGACGAGCAGCAGGGCCGGCCCCAGCGGCAGGCCGTCGAGTTCGCCGAGGCGTACGTGCGCCGCATGGTGCTGAACCTCTACCTGGACGGCTGGCGCCGCCGGAAGAGGTGGGCGGACATCGAGCCGCGGGTCGCCACCGACGACCGGGTGAAGTTTCCCGACTCGGGCATCACCGCCCGGGCCGACGTGGTGCTGGCGCTCGCGCGGCTCTCGCCCCGGCAGCGGGCGTGCGTGGTGCTGCGCTATTTCGAGGACATGACCATCGACCAGGTGGCGGAGACGCTCGGGAACGCACCGGGCACGGTCAAGCGCCACCTTCATGACGCGATGCGCGTCCTGCGGGACGTGCTGGAACCGGCTGGATCGGCCGCTGGATCGGCCACGGCAGAAGGAGCATTGCGATGAACCAGCACGACGACGGCCGGGGCCAGGACCACGGCTGGGAGGATCCGGCGGAGGCCGATCTCCTGAAGCAGACGTTCGGCGCGATGGCGGGCGGGGTGGACCCGGCGTCTCCCACGGGCCCTGCCGCGGTGATGTCGGTGATGAGCAAGCGGGTGCGGCGTCGTCGGACGGCGAAGCTGGGCGGGCTCGGCGGTGGCGCTCTTGCCCTGGCGGGCGCGCTGGTGCTCGGGGCGGGGCAGCTCGCGCCAGCTGCCCCGGACCAGTCGGAGCTGCTGCCGGGGTCGCCCTCGGCCTCCTCCCCGCCGACGTCCTCTCCGGTGAAGGCGGACACGCCGGACTTCAAGGTCAAGGACGGGTACCAGCCGCCCTGGCTCGACTGGACCGACCTGACGTGCGGCATGCCGGTGGCCGATCTGGAGACGACGGCGCCTGGCTGGTCGGTGGCGCCGGCCGGTGACATCTACGCCCGGACGACGGATCTGGGGGGCGAGCCTTCGACGTCGTGGCGGATGGCGGCGGCGATCGAGGAGGGGCCGGGACCGGGTGCGCTCGACTCCTCCCTCGCCCTGGTGTGGAGCCAGGACGGCAAGGTGGTGGACCTCGGGCCCGACGTGTTCGCCGGTCCTCCCGGAGGGCCCAGTCCCGTGCCGCTGATCAGTTCCGACACGGGGGCCTACCTCGAGGCGCACGGCGCTGAGGCTTCGACCTGCGCTCCGACCAGGACCGGTGACGATCCGGTCTTCGAGGCCCGTCTGCCCGAGGGCGACTACGACGTGCGGGTGGTCGGCTTCCCGCACGACGGATCCCACCCGGACGGCTCCGGCGAGCTGGCCACGGTGGTGAGCGAACCGGTCGCGGTCCACATCGACGCCGCCGGGGCGCACAGCCCCACCGGGGCCAGGGGCGGAGAGTCGACGATCGAGCCTCCGGAGCCGGTGCCCGGTGAGATCTCACGGTTCGAGCTGGACCGCTCCACCGAGTGGGTCACGGCGAGCATGACGTACCGGCGCCATCTGCCGGCGCCCGCAGTGTCCGTCACCGCTCAGTGCGAGAGCACCAACCCGACAGACACCGTGCCGTTCGAGGTGCTGGAGGAGTCGACCGGCCAGGCGTTCAGGTCCGGTGAGGTCGTCTGCGACGGTACGGAGACCGTGCTGCCCCTCGGCGCTCCCGGCATCAGCCGCGGGGCGGTCGACTTCCAGGTGCCGTTCGGGCAGACCCTGCCCGACGGTGTGGCCTGGTTCTCGGCGGTGCTCGCGCCCTCGGCCGGTGTTGATGACGTGGATCTGGCCGGGGACTGTTCGGCAAGCGGGCTCGACGTCGCCGACGACCCGCTGAGCTCGCCGAGCGACGCCGCGACGGACACCGCCGATGCCATTCTGGACGCGGCTCTTGCCTGTGACTCCGGGAAGCTGATCGAGCTGGCGACGGCATCCGGCGCCGAGCTGATGCTCCCCTTGGAGGCTCCGGAGGACACCTTCGCGCTTCCTGAGACCGCTGCGCTGCCGTACCGGACGCTGGCTGCTCTGCTGGGCGGTACCACCGGCGCGCTCCTCACCGGCCAGACGGACGCGGGACAGCCCGAGCCCGTCGTGTGGCCGCGCGTCGCGCTGGAGGAGTTCGCCGACTCAGGCGAGGCGTGGCAGGAGGTCGTCGACGCGGGCCTGTTGACGGCGGAGGAAGCGGCCGCCCAGCGCGCCAACACGACGTACGGGTACCAGGGAATGGCCGTGAGCATCAGCGAGGACGGCACCTGGACGAGCTACGGGGGCGTCGGGTCGTTCCCTCGCCAGTAACACCCGGCCCACCGCGCACCTGGCCGGCCGAGCGTCGGAGCCTGCCCAGCGGGGATGTGTTGCTACGAGTAGACGATGTCTACGCACAGCAACACATCCCTGTGGGGCAAGCTTCACCCGGCGGGCGGACCCGACCGGCCTGACCGGCAATCAAGGCCCGAACGGTGAGGCGACATAATGGCTCGGTGACTGCCCAGACAACCCGTTCCCGGTCCGTCGACCCCATCCAGCCCTCAGTGGTCCCGGACGCAGCCCGCGCCCACGCCGAAGACCTCGGCACCTTCGTGGCCGCTTCGCCGTCGTCCTACCACGCGGCACAGGAGGTGGCCCGGCGCGCGGAGGCGGCGGGCTTCACCCGCCTGGCGGAGGACGCCGCCTGGGCAGTGACCCACGGCGGACGCTATGTAGTGGTCCGTGACGGCTCGGTCATCGCCTTCACCGTGCCCGACGGCGCCGGCCCCACCACCCCGTTCACCATCGTGGGCGCGCACACCGACTCCACGGGCTTCAAGCTCAAGCCCAAGCCGACGACGCACGGCGCAGGCGGCTGGTGGCAGGTGGGCGTCGAGGTGTACGGCGGGCCGCTGCTCAACTCCTGGCTCGACCGTGAGCTCGAGCTGGCCGGGCGCATCGTCACCCACGACGGCACCGAGCACCTCGTACGCACCGGCCCGATGCTGCGCATCCCGCAGCTCGCCATCCACCTGGACCGCGGCGTCAACGACAACGGCCTCACGCTGGACAAGCAACGCCACACACAGCCCGTCTGGGGTCTTGGCGACGCGGAGAGCGCGGACGTCCTCGCGGCGCTCGCGGCGGACGCCGGCGTCGACCCGGCCGACATCGGCGGCTACGACGTGGTGCTGGCCGATACGCAGCCGGCCCGTGCCTTCGGTGCGGGCGAGGTGCTGTTCGCGTCGGCGCGGTTGGACAACCTGCTCTCCACCCACGCGGGGCTGACGGCACTGCTCGGGGCGACCGGCGATGCCGAGGGGTCGATCCAGGTGTTCGCGGGATTCGACCACGAGGAGATAGGGAGCGAGTCCCGGTCCGGTGCGGCCGGCCCCTTCCTCGAGGAGGTGCTGGTCCGGATCTCGGCAGCCCTTGGCGCCACGGCGGAGGACCGGGCACGGGCGTTCGCGGCGTCGCTGCACGTGTCGTCCGACGTCGGGCACGCGGTGCACCCCAACTACGCCGAGCGGCACGACCCGGCCAACCGCCCGGTGGCGGGCGGCGGCCCGATCCTCAAGATCAACGCGAACCAGCGCTATGCGACCGACGCGCACGGCGCGGCGGCCTGGAGCGTGGCCTGCGCGACGGCGGGGGTGCCCACCCAGGAGTTCGTCTCCAACAACGTGCTGCCGTGCGGTTCGACGATCGGACCGATCTCCGCGACGCGTCTGGGCATCCGAACTGTGGACATCGGGGTAGCAATTTTATCGATGCACTCGGCACGCGAGCTCACCGCCGTCGTCGATCCGTGGTACCTCGCCCGTGCGATGGAGGCTGTTCTCGCACGCTGAAACGTCGAATCCTCCCGGAACGGGCCGCTAGCGTGGTTAATCGGAGTGACCTGGGCTTATGCATGTTTCGTTGGTTCTGTCCGGGTCTACAATTTACGTAATTCGGGCACTAGTTGGACGTTTGTCCAAAAAAGATCCCGGCTGACCTGCGAAAACGTACGCTCCAAGTTGGCCGTCGGTCTGGAAGAAAATACCTAGTACCGTCCGGATGCAGTGACCTCAGGGGGGTGATACCACTGTGGTCATCCGAGCCGTAACCTCGGCAAAAGAGAAATGCCGGACCCCAGGAGCCCCCGTTGCCTCGTGCCACCGTTCGCACTTGTGCCCGATGTGGTTGTGTACTCAGCCGCTACAACTCCGAAGCTCGCTGTGCCGCGTGCAGGCGCACCGAGTCAGTGCCCGTGGTCTCACTGCCCAGCGTGCCGACGCGGGTCTGGCAGGACGAAGCCGTCCGGTCAGCCCTCGCGGACTGGGACTTCGGGCAGGTCAGCCGCATGGTGCGGCAGCTGGTCCCGCTCCGTCAGGAGGACGTGGCGGCTCTGACCGGGTTGAGCCAGTCCTACCTGTCGATGCTCGAGTGCGGTGACCGCCGCCTCACCGACGTCTCCCGCGTCGTCCAGTTCCTCACGGGCCTGGGCACGCCACCGGACCTGGTCCGGCTCCCCCTCCCGGGGATCAGCCCGCTGCCCGACGCCGCAGCTGCCGCACGCCCCGCCGCGTCCGGCCAGGCCGTAGCGGCGCCGGAGCAGGTCACACCGACGGCCCCTGACCCGGTGCTGCCGTGGACGGCGGACCGGATGCTCACCGCACTCCGCCTCGCGCACGTCGCCGACAACACGGCGGACTGGCTGCCGACGGACGCCAACGGCCCCGTCTCGGCCACGGCGATGAGCGACGCCGCCGGGACCGACACGCCGCGACCGGCGTCCGGCATCGCGCTGAACTCGATGATCCAGAGCTGGGACGTCGAGCAGGCCGAGCCGCTGCGCCGCGCGACCACGGGCACCCGCGTCTCGCTCGAGCTCTGCGGCCACCTGCAGGGCACGCTCGACGAGCTGCGCGTCATGGACAAGGGCTCGGGCAGCGGGGCGGTGGCCGACCTGGCCCGCGCCCACCTCGCCCTGGTGGTCCGCGTCCTGGAGCGCAGCACGTACGACGAGGTCACGGGCCGCAAGCTCGCCGCCGTCGCCGCGGACACCGCGACGCAGGCCGGCTGGTTCGCCTTCGACGCCGGCCGCACGGACACGGCACGCGCCTACATGCTGGCCGGTCTGCGCGCCGCGCACGCCGCCGCCGACGACCGGCTCGGCGCGGGTGCGCTGTCCTACCTCGCGATCCACGGCTACTCCAGCGGCGACCCGCGCGACGCGGTCCGCGCCGCGGAGGCCGGCCGGCGTCGGATCGCTCGCCTCGACGCGCCTCACCTGGCCGCCACGCTGCTGACGAGGCAGGCCCGCGGTCATGCCGCGGCCGGCGAGGGCGAGGCGGCACGCCGTGCCCTCGGCGAGGCCTCGGAGCTGTGCGCCCGCGGACGCGGCGAGGACGACCCGCACTGGCTGTACTGGATGAACGAGGGCGAGATCCACGGGCAGTCCGGCTCGGCGCACCTGGCGCTCGGCAACACGGCGCGTGCGGTCGAGAGCTTCGGGCACGCGATCCAGGCCGAGCGTGCGGGGGAGCGCCGCACGCACGGGCTGTTCCTGAGCCGGGCGGCTCAGGCGCACGCCAGGGCGGGCGACCTCGACGCCGCGTGCGCCACCGGTGACGAGGCGGTGAGCATCGCGGAGACCGTGCAGTCCGCGCGGCTGCGGGAGCACCTGCGCGACCTGTCGGCGGACCTCCGTCGCGGCGGTTCGTCGCGCCGGTCCGGGGTGAACGCCCGGGTGCTGACCGAGCGGATCGTGGCACTCGCGCCGTGACCACACCGGTCACCTCCGGCGGTGATGCCAGGGCCCTGGTGCTCTGGGACATCGATCGGACGCTCGTCTACGTCGGGGAGGTGGACCGGACCGCATACCGGGAGGCGTTCGCCGAGGTCGTGGGTCGACCCGCCGAACGCCTCCCGGCGAAGGGCACAGGAGTGACGATGCCGCTGGCGATCCGCGGCCTCCTGGCGGACAACGGGGTCAGCGCCCACGAGGTGGAGGCCCTGCTGCCGCGGATGCTCGAGGCGGTGCCCCTGCGCTTCGCGGCGCACACGGAGGACGTCCGGAACCTCGGCTCCGTCCTGCCGGGGGCCATGCAGGCGCTCAAGGCGGTCGCGGCAGAGCCCGACCTCGTGTCCACCGTCCTGACGGGCAATCTCGAGGCGAACGCCCTGATCAAGCTGCGGGTCTTCGGCATGGACCGGTACGTGGACGCCGCGGTGGGCGGATTCTCGTCCGACGACGCGCACCGGCCGGCCCTCGTGGCGGTCGCGCAGGGCCGCGCGGGTGAGCGGTACGGCAGCGTGTTCGACGTCGGCAACACGGTGATCGTCGGGGACTCCCTGGAGGACGTGCGCACCGGCCTCGAGGGCGGCGCGCGCGTGATCGCCGTGGCGTCCGGCACGACGTCGACGGACCGGCTCGTCGAGGCGGGCGCCGACGTCGTGCTGGCGGACCTCACCGACGCCGCGCGGCTGCTCCAGGAGATCCGCGAGCTCACCACCGGTGCGGGGCTGCGCTAGGCGTTCCTGTAGACATAGTGACTGGCGTCACATGTGGGTAGACTCTGGCTTCTTCCCGCCATCGACGTCGCTGGCGGGATGCATAGGCCTTGTACGGGTCAACCCCGTACAGGGCAACACACTTTCTGGGGGACTTCCCCGGAGCTCGTCGAGGAGGACGAATGGGGCTCGAAGACGGCATTGTTTTCGGCGCGGGGAGCTACACCACGGTGGCGGTGATCGCCCTCATCGCGGTACTCGCTCTCGTGTGCGCGTTCGTGCTGCGTCGCCAGGTGCTCGCCGCACCTGATGGAACCGCGAAGATGCAGGACATCGGCCAGGCCGTGCAGGAGGGCGCATCCGCCTACCTGAAGCGGCAGTTCCGCACCCTCGTGCTGTTCGCGGTGGTCGTGTTCGGACTGCTCTTCCTGCTGCCAGGGGACAGCGGCATCCGGATCGGGCGCTCCGTCGCGTTCGTGTTCGGCGCCGGGTTCTCCGCCGCGATCGGCTATCTGGGCATGTGGCTGGCGGTGCGGGCGAACGTCCGCGTCGCGGCTGCCGCTACCCGTCCGGGCGGCCGGGCCGAGGGCGCCCGCATCGCCTTCCGCACCGGCGGCGTCGTCGGCATGTCCGTGGTGGGCCTCGGCCTGCTCGGCGCCGCGCTCGTCGTGCTCGTCTACGACGTGGACGCCCCGGCCGTCCTCGAGGGCTTCGGTTTCGGTGCCGCGCTGCTCGCCATGTTCATGCGCGTGGGCGGTGGCATCTTCACCAAGGCGGCCGACGTCGGCGCCGACCTGGTCGGCAAGGTCGAGCAGGGCATCCCGGAGGACGACCCCCGCAACGCCGCCACCATCGCGGACAACGTGGGCGACAACGTCGGCGACTGCGCAGGCATGGCGGCCGACCTCTTCGAGTCCTACGCGGTGACCCTCGTGGCCGCCCTCATCCTCGGCAAGGCCGCCATGGGCGAGCAGGGCCTCGTGTTCCCCCTGATCGTCACGGCGATCGGCGCGTTCGTCGCGCTGCTCGGCGTCTTCATCACCCGGGTCCGCGGGTCCGAGAGCGGCCTCGCCGCGATCAACCGCGGGTTCTACATCTCCGCGATCGTCGGCGCGGTGCTGGCCGGTATCGCCGCCTTCGCCTACCTGCCGTCGTCGTTCGGCCAGATGACCGGTACCGCGGACCTCTCCGACGTGACCGCCGACCCGCGCGTCGTGTCCGCGCTCGCCGTGCTCATCGGTGTTGTCCTCGCCGGCGTCATCCTCTGGGTGACCGGCTACTTCACCGGCACCGACAAGAAGCCGACGCTGCACGTGGCAGCGACCTCCCGGACGGGAGCGGCGACCGTCGTCCTCTCCGGTATCGGCGTGGGCTTCGAGTCCGCCGTCTACACGGCCGGCATCATCGCCGCCGCGATCTGCGGCGTCTTCCTGCTGGCCGGCGGCTCGGTGCCGCTCGCGCTGTTCCTGGTCGCGCTGGCGGGCTGCGGCCTGCTCACCACTGTCGGCGTCATCGTCGCCATGGACACGTTCGGCCCGGTCAGCGACAACGCGCAGGGCATCGCCGAGATGTCGGGTGACGTCGACGAGGAGGGCGCGCAGATCCTCACCGACCTGGACGCCGTCGGCAACACCACCAAGGCGATCACCAAGGGCATCGCGATCGCCACGGCGGTGCTCGCCGCCACCGCGCTGTTCGGCTCCTACGCCGACGCCGTGTCCCACGCGCTCGCGCAGGTCGGCAACGTCGGCACCGGGCTGGTGACCTCGATGCTCAGCTACGACATCATCTCGCCGGTCACCCTCGTCGGCGTGATCCTCGGCGGGGCCACCGTGTTCCTCTTCTCCGGGCTCGCGGTCGACGCCGTCACCCGCGCCGCCGGCGCCATCGTGTTCGAGGTGCGCCGCCAGTTCCGCGACCACCCGGGCATCATGACGTACGAGGAGCGCCCCGACTACGCCAAGGTCGTCGACATCTGCACCCGGGACTCGCTGCGCGAGCTCATCACGCCGGGTCTGCTGGCGGCGTTCGCGCCCATCGCCGTCGGCTTCGGCCTCGGTGTCGGGCCGCTGGCCGGATTCCTCGCCGGCGCGATCGGCACGGGTGTCCTCATGGCGATCTTCCTGGCGAACTCGGGCGGCGCCTGGGACAACGCGAAGAAGATCGTCGAGGACGGCAAGTACGGCGGCAAGGGTTCCGACGCCCACGCCGCGACGGTCATCGGCGACACCGTCGGCGACCCGTTCAAGGACACCGCCGGCCCGGCGATCAACCCGCTGATCAAGGTGATGAACCTGGTCGCGCTGCTGATCGCCCCTGCGGTCGTGGCGATGAGCGTCCCCGCGGACGCCAACCACGCGCTCCGGATCGGCATCGCCCTCGTGGCGGCGGCCGTGGCCTTCGGCGCCGTCATCTGGTCCCGCATGCGGGCCAGCCGGGTGGACGCCGCACAGCAGGCAGAGCAGGACCGCGCGGAACAGGATGCGGTCGTCTGACGCCGAAGTAGCGAGGTTCGCGACGTAGAGCGACTGTCCGCGTCTCCCCGGGTGAAGCCGGGAGACGCGGACAGGCGCTCTACGTCGCGAACCTCGCTACTGGCCCACCCGGCCGTCTATGCACTCGCGCAGCAGGTCCGCGTGGCCCACGTGGCGGGCGTACTCCTCGACCATGTGGACCAGCACGTCACGGACCGGTATCACGTCGTCGCCGCGCAGCACCGTTCGGCCCAGGTCGTCGTCGGGCAGCGCCGCCAGCCAGACGTCGGCCGCCTGCACCTCCCGCCGCCAGGTGGCCCAGGCGTCCTCCACCATCGCCGGGTCCGCCACGACGTCGTCGAAGTCCGCGTCCGGGTTCTCCGGGGACTTGCCGAACAGCTTCGGCAGGTCCGGCTGGTCCTGCAGGATCCGCTGGAACCAGCTCTGCTCGACATGCGCCAGGTGTCGCACGAGCCCGAGGAGCGAGAGGGTCGACGGCGGCACCGAGCGCCGCGCGAGCTGCTCCACGTCGAGCCCCTCGCACTTCATCTCCAGCGTGATCCGGTAGTGCTTGAGATAGTTCCAGAGGGTTTCCTTCTCCCCGACCGGATTCGCCAGCGCTTCGCGCGGGTCGTCGTCCGGATCTGCCCACATGTCGGGGTAGACAGTTGCGGAGGTCCATCGCTCGGTGCTCATCGCCACAGTGCACCGCCGGACGACCACCAGGTCAACGGCATTCTGAGCGGTGTTGTCCGCAGGGCCGGGGGGAACCGCGTAGCGGATTTTGTCTTTTTGTTCCAGTTTGCCCGGGCCGTGGGCCAGAATTGGCCGACTTGCCGCTGGGGAGGCACCTCTTGCTCGTTCGTACTCGTCCGCTCGCGATCATCACGGGCGCCGCCCTGGCCGGAGCCGCACTGGTGGCCGGCTCGCTGACCGCACCCGCCGCCGCCCAGCCCTCCGGCGCGCTCGTGGACGGGCGTGCGGCCACCGGGGTGGCCACGGCGGGGCTCGGCCGGGGCATCGAGGCCAACGTCCTGGCCGGTCCGACGGCGGCCTCCGAGGACCGTCCGGCCGATCTGCTTGCGCCGCTGCCGGCTCGGGGCGGCAACCCGCTGCGCATGCCGGCGTCCTACCCGTACCAGCCGGAGCTGCGCGTCTATCCGCCGGACGCCGCGGATGCCACCGAGCTGAACGGCACCGTCAGCCATGCGGACCTCGCGCCCCACCTGACCAGGCTGATGGAGCGGAGCGACCGGGTCTCCACGCAGGTGGTGGGCAGGTCGACGGAGGGGCGCGACCTCTACCTCGTCACCGTGACGGCGCCCGAGCGCCGGTCGGAGACGGCCCGGCAGACCGCGTGGCGCGAGGAGATCAGGGAGCAGCCGCGCGAGGCCCTGCGGAACCGTGCGCTGCGGGCGGGCTACAAGACGCCCATCTGGATCAGCGCGAACATCCACGGTGACGAGTGGGAGGGCACCGACGCCGCGCTGCGGGTCGTCGAACGCCTCGCCACGGCGGACGACGCCGCCACGCGGAGGATGCTGGAGCACCACCGGCTCGTGTTCAGCCTCACGCTCAACCCCGACGGCCGTACGCATGCGACGCGCTCGACGTCCCTCGGTCTCGACGCCAACCGCGACATGGTCACGCTCGCCACGCCGGAGGCACGCTCGTACGTGCGCACGGCGCAGGCGGTGCAGCCGCTGTTCGCCGGGGACTTCCACGGCTACACCGACGTGCTCCAGGTCGAGCCGGCCGGCCCGCCGCACGGCGAGAACTACGAGTACGACCTCTTCCTCCCGCACGCCTACGCGATGGCCCGCCAGGTGGAGGACGACATCGTCGCGGCGGAGATCGAGGGCAACACCTACTACGACCGGGACACGGGGGAGGTCGTTGCCGGGAACACGGGGGCGATCAAGATCCCGTACCGGGACACGCCGTCGGGCTGGGACGACTACCCGCCTGTCTTCACCGCGCAGTACGCACTCTTCCACGGCGCCGTGTCCAGCACGGTCGAGCTGCCGCTCGACCCGACGGGCCGCACCGGCGCGCGGGCGGCCACGGCGGTGAACACCGAGGTGGCGGCCACCGTCATGCGATCGATGATCGACTACGTCCACACCAGCTCGGACTCGATGCTCGCCGACCAGGCAGAGATGTTCCGTCGTGGGCTGGCCGGCGCCCCCAAGGTCGCGCTGACAGCCGAGAACATCGGCGCGGTCCCCGGGCCGGACGAGTGGAAGCAGCTCTGGGACGGGGCCGACGACCAGGGCGCGGTGCGCCTCCCGCGCGCCTACGTGATCCCGGTCGGCTCCGGCCAGCGGTCGACGTCGGACGCCGAGGACCTGGTGGACGCGCTCCTGTTCCACGGCGTCGAGGTGGAGCGGCTGACCGCCTCCACGCGCGTCGCGGGCACCACCTATCCGGCCGGCTCCTACGTGGTGGACCTGCACCAGCCGCTGCGCGGGCTCGCGAACGCGCTGCTCGCGCTCGGCTCCGACGTCTCGGGCGACGTACCGGCCATGTACGACGTCTCCGCGTGGTCGCCCGCCTACCTCTGGGGTGCGACGGTGGATCGCGTGGGCGTCACCACCGACGGCCCGGTCGGACGGACCGCACCGGTTCGCCGAGACGCTCCGCGCGGGACCGTCCCGGACGGGGCGAGGTACGTCGCCTTCGACGTGGCAGGCGTGGAGGACCACCGTGCCCTGAACGACCTCCTGGGGCAGGGCGTGACCGTGCGGCTGACGGCGGACGGGCGTGCCGCCGTCGGACCGCGTGGGCTGCGCGCCGCACGCGACGTCGCGGACCGGTACGGCATCTCCTTCGTGACCGTCTCGCGCGCCGAGTACGTCGCGGGCGGGCGCGGCGAGGACCTGACCGTCGCGTACGCGGGCAACCAGGACGACCGGATGTCGCTCCTGGCGCTCGGGTTCGACGACCTGGTGCCGGTCTCGGCGGCCCGGATCGAGGCGCGCGCGGCCAACGGCGACCCCACCGGGCTCGAGGACGCCGACGTGCTGTGGGTCGGTTCGTCCCTGGACCTGCCGGTGGGTTCCGCAGGCCACGCACACGTCCTCTCCTGGCTGCACGACGACGGCGCCATCGTCGGGCGCGGGGCGGGTGCGTTCGCGGCCGCGGAGGCGTACGGGCTGGTCAGCGGCACTGCGAGGACCGGCGACCCGGCGAGCAACGGCATCATCGCCACCAGCACCCCTGGCGAGGTGCTGGACGACCATGCGCAGGACCACGGCTTCGTCTACCCCGCCGTCTGGTTCACCGACCTGGACGAGGGGACGACCACGGAGCTGGCCTACGGCGACCTCCGGGCCGGGTACTGGCCCCTGACGAGGGAACCGGACGGGCGGGGCTCCGTCATCGGGCAGGCTGCCGCCGTATCCGGCAAAGTGGGGCATGCGCGGGCGTTCGTGTTCGGCACCTCGGTCTTCTTCCGTACCCATCCTCGGGGCGGCCTGAGCCAGGCGGCGACGGCCATCCACTGGGCGGCACGGTGACCACTGCGCGGTGAGCACCCCCGACGTGGGGTTGCTGGGCCGTCCAGCATTACCGGAGGTATGGGGAAAACCGGGTGCTACCGCTATCGTCTGCGGTGTTGTGCTCCCGAACGCTCCGCGGTCCGCGGGCGCCGACGAGAGCCCCGACGCAGGAGCCCCCGTCGTGGGAGACCCAGAGCAGGAGAAGGTCCCGTGAGCGCCGATATCGACCCGACCGAGGCCATACCTCAGGTCACGGCCGAAATGATCGCCAAGGCGGCAGTCCAGCCGGCTGCGGCACCGTCCGCCGAACCGACCGCCGACCCGGCGCCCGGGCCGAGGTCCGGGTCCACCGCCGAGCCGCGCAGGGTGGCGTCCCCGGCCCCGCTGTCGGCGACGCGCCCGGACAGCTCGCTCGCGCGGCCCGCGTCCACGACGCCCGACGGGCGCCGGACACAGGCCGCCCGCGAGGCGTCCGGCGAGCCGACGGCGCAGCCGCTCGCCGAGCAGCCGGCCGCCCCGGACGCCGCGCTCGGCGACCGGAAGGGCTCGTCCGCCTTCGGCTCCTCCGAGCCCTACGGCGAGCGGCACGCTTCGGCAGGGCACATCGCGGCGGCGCACCTGTCCTCGCTCGTGCAGATCCCCACCGTCTCGTCGTGGGACCCGCAGTACGCCGACCACGAGTCGTTCGCCAGGCACCGGGCGGCGCTGGCCGCGTTCTATCCCCGCGTGCACGCCCTGCAGAGCGAGCCGGCGGGCGATCACGGGCTGCTCTACCGGTGGCCGGGCCGCGGGCGGCAGGACGTGCTGCACCCGTTCCCCGTTGTGCTCATGGCCCACCAGGACGTCGCGCCTGTCCGGGCCGCGGACTGGCCGACCAACCCGTTCTCCGGCGAGATCAGGGACGGACTGGTGCACGGCCGCGGCACGCTCGACGACAAGGGCGGGCTCGTGGCGCTGCTCGACGCCGTCGAGACGCTGCTCGGCGACGGCTTCGTGCCCGAGCGGGACATCTGGCTGTTCTTCGGCGCGGACCAGGAGACGGCGGGCGAGTCCGCGCAGATCGCCGTCCGGCGCCTGTACGAGCTCGGCGTGCGCCCCTGGCTGGTGATCGACGAGGGCGGTGGCGTCGTGACGGACGCCTTCCCTGGGCTGAGCCGGCAGGCAGCGATGGTGGGTGTCGCGGAGAAGGGCTTCGTCGGCGTCAACCTGTACACCTCCGACGTCGGCGGGCACTCCGCGGTGCCCGGCACGCAGTCGGCCACGGTGCGTCTCGCCCGTGCGGTCACGCGGGTCACCCGGCGTCGTTTCGCCGCGAAGATCAACGCCCCGACGGCGGAGATGCTGGCACGCATCGCGCCCGGCGTGGACGGCGGGAAGGGGCTGGGCCTCAAGCTGGCGACCAGGCTGGCCTCCGGGCCTCTGCGCAAGGTCGCCGCCTGGCTGCTCGCCGGAGGCGGTCCAGAGGCCGCGGCCCTTGCCCGCACGACCGTCGCGGTCACCGAGCTCCAGGGCAGCGCGGGGGCGAACGTGGCGGCGTCGTCCGCTCGTGCTCGCCTGGACGTGCGTGTGGCGCTCGGCGAGACGGTGGACCGGACGGTTGCACGGCTCCGCCGGATCATCGGGGACAAGAAGGTCGTGCTCGAGGTGGTGCGGAGCAGCGAGCCCAGCGAGGTCTCGCCGACGGACAGCCAGCAGTTCGCTCTGCTCAGCGAGGCGATCGGCGCGTCGTATCCCGACGCGGTGGTGGTGCCCTACGTGCTGCTCACGGCCTCCGACTCGCGCACCTTCACCCCCATCAGCGACCACGTCTATCGGTTCAGCCCGTTCGTTCTGTCGCGCGCTCAGCGGCAGTCGATCCACGGCGTGGGCGAGCATCTGAGCGTTGATTCCCTGGGCCGCGGCGTGCATTTCTATCGTGAGGTACTGCGCAAAATACCCGGCTGACCAGCACATTCAACAAATCGCCGAAATTGGACTAAGTTCTCCCTTTACACAGAAGAGGGAGACGTTCATGAGCAGCTCCGCCCTGCCGCCCGCGGTCCCGGGCGGGTCGCGTTCGCCGGTGCACGTCAACGTCCACACGTACCCCGCGCAGCTGCAGTATCCGCCGCGGACCTATCTCGTGTTCGCCGTCCTGGTGACAATCTTCTGCTTCCCGCCGACGGGTCTGGTCGCTCTGGTGAGTGCGCTGCGCGTGAATGCCCTGTGGAAGGCTCAGGAGCACGACAAGTCCAGGAAAGCGTCGCGCCGCGCGCGCAACTGGGGACTCCTGTCGCTCGCGATCGGAATCGTCGCGGTCATCGTCGTGGTGTTCTGGTCGAGCATCAACTACCTGAACCTGTAGCAACTTCACCCCCAGTTCGCCACGTATCACACGATTGCCCCTCCTGCGCCGGTGGCGCAAGCGGGTAAAGTGCGCGGCTATGAGTGCGACACGGCGCAAGGGTTCGCGGGGTGGTCGTGCTGCGTCTCGCGCTGGTGGTCCCCCCGCATCGAATGCGCTCACCTGGGCGGAGAGCCTCGCGGCCGGAGAGGCCGCCCCTGGGGCCAGCGCCCTCGAGTGGGCCGAGAGCCTCGCGGAGAGCGAGCCCGCACCGAGCCCCTGGGGCAGCGCCGCGGGCGCGGGCGCCCCGGTGGTGCCGGACCCTGTCGACGAGACGACAGGCTCCCCCTGGGGACACGTGCCCGCGCCCGTCATCGCGGACGGCGAGAGCGACGGCGACGCCAACCCGTGGGGTTCCGTAGCGGCCGCAGAGCCTGCCGTCACGCGTGGCCGCGGCAAGAACGCCGGTGGCAAGACTGGTAAGGCCGTCAAGTCGCGGTCGAAGGGCAAGGGCGCGAAGTCCGGCACGAAGGGTGCGCCGAAGTCCGAGTCCGCGCCCACCCCGGCCGGCGGCTTCCCGCTGAGTCCTGCCCCGTCGAACCACGGCACGTTGGACCAGGACCTGGTAGCCGAGGACGACGACTACCAGGTCGAGGAGCTGCCGGACGAGGTCGGCTCCGTGCACCGTCCCGACGTGCCCGAGCTCGACGACACGCCTGCCGGGCCGAGCGAGCCGGAGCCGCACAAGTCCCGGAAGAGCGACTCCCGGAAGGCCGAGTCGCGCAAGGCGGGCAAGCAGCGCCCCAAGGGCCGCCTGTCGGCCCCTGATACCGCGCAGCAGAAGCGGATCAGGCGAACCCTGAGCCGGGGTCTGCCCAAGCTGCTGGACAAGACGCTCGTGCTGGTGCTCGCAGGAGTGACCGCCGCCGCGCTGGGCCTCGGCACGGGCTGGGGGATGACCCAGCTCCAGGGGGACGACGAGGGCCTCTCCACGGCGGACGCCGCGTCGTGCGCCCAGACGCAGATGGCGTGGACACAGGCCGCCAACGCGCAGTCGGCGATGGTCGAGGACCAGCCCGAGACCCTGCGCAAGGGATTCATCAACGCCCGCAACGCCCTGCAGGGCGTGACCCCACCCGAGGCGATCGCGGGCGACTGGGCGATCGCCTTCACGTACTACTCGACGGTCGCCAACAACATCGAGAAGGTGAAGGCGACCGACGGCCCCGCGGTGAGCGATGCCGTGGGCGGCGCGCAGCAGGAGCTCGACACCGAGGCGATGGTTGCGGCGTCCCAGCGCGTGCAGGAGTTCGTGGCCTCCAACTGCCGCGGGTAGGCCTCCCGCGTGGTGACGGGCGGGCGACTGCGGGCAGGATAGGTCCGTGCTGCCTCCCGTGACCGACCGCGCCCTCGTCGACTCCCTCCGTGACGACCTGGTCGCCTCCGACTACGACGTGGACGGTGTCGAACGTCTGCTGGGTCCGGTCGCCGCCGCGGCGCTGCACCGCGAGCAGTCCCTGCCTGCCCGCCGGGCGCTGGCCGCCGCGACGAGAGCCCCGTCGTCGTCGCGCCCCGACCCGCTGGCGACCCTCGTCGGCCTGTTCCTCCTGGGCGGCGTGGTGCCGCGCGCGGCGCTCGATCGGGCGCTGCCCGGGACGGGGACCGCGGGTGCGGAGCGCCTCGGCCTGGTCGCCGCGCAGGGCACGGGGGAGGACGACGAGGTGCGCGCCGTCGTGGACCTGCGCCCCTACTCCTCGGTGGACGCGTTCGGCGACGCGAGCTGGTGGCTCGCCTCGGACCTCGGCGAGCTCGTCACCGGCGGACGCCTGGCCACGGACCACGTGCTGGGCGCCGGCGGCGCCTCCCTCACGCTGGCGCAGGTGACCGTGCGCGGCTCGACGGGCAGGGTGCTGGACCTGGGCACCGGCTGCGGTATCCAGGCCCTGCACGCGGCGCGGCACGCGCAGCACGTGGTGGCGACGGACATCTCCCGGCGGGCGCTGGCCTTCGCGGCGTTCAACGCCGCGCTGAACACCCGTGCGGGGACTGAGCTGGAGCTGCGGCACGGGTCGATGCTGGAGCCGGTGGCGGGGGAGCAGTTCGACCTCGTCGTCTCCAACCCGCCGTTCGTGATCACACCGCATGCCGGGGCGCCGGGCCGGGCGGTCGCCGACGCGCTCGGCGACTACGAGTACCGCGACGGCGGCAGGGCGGGCGACGACCTGGTGCGGGACCTGATCCTCGGGGTGGGCGACGTGCTCGCGCCGGGTGGCACCGCGCAGCTCCTCGGCAACTGGGAGCACCGCCGGGGCGAGCCGTGGACCGAACGGGTCGGCGCATGGCTCTCCGCTGCAGGGCTGGACGGCTGGATCATCCAGCGCGAGGTCCTCGACCCCGCCGAGTACGCCGAGACCTGGATCCGGGACGGCGGCACCACTGCCGACCGTGAGCCGGACGCCTGGGCGGCCGCCTACGGCGCGTGGCTCGACGACTTCGAGTCCCGGGACGTCGAGGCGGTCGGCTTCGGGCTGGTGACCCTTCGCCGGCCGCTGTCCGGACCGGCCACGCTACGGCGCCTGGAGGAGCACACGGGCTCGGTCCGGCAGCCGCTCGGCGCGCACATCGCCCGCAGCCTCGCGGGCCATGACTGGCTCGCGGCGCGCGACGACGCGGCACTCGCGGCGTCGCACCTGGTCACGGCCGCCGACATCACGGAGGAGCGCTACCTGACGCCCGGCGCCGCCGACCCGAACATCGTCATCCTGCGGCAGGGGGACGGCCTGGGGCGTGGCGTGCAGGCGTCGAGCCCGCTCGCCGCGCTGGTGGGGGCGTGCGACGGGGAGCTGTCGGTGGGGCAGATCGTCGGTGCGCTCGCGTCGCTGTTCGACGTCCCCTCCGACGACCTTGCCGCAGAGCTCCTCCCGGCGGTCCGTCGTCTGGTCCGTGACGGTTTCCTTGCAGAATGACGCAAGAAAACCATCATCTCCCCTGCAGGAGGTGCACCATCCGTTTCGCGGACGTAACTTCCGGTCGCGCGCACCGATAAATTTTGTTCAGAACAGAGACATCTGGTGCTTTGACAGATATTTTCCACCGTGTGGAACTCGACATGCGGCACTTGAGGATGGTCGTCGCTGTTGCCGAGTCGGGCAGCGTCACAAAGGCGGCCGCTGCTCTCGGCATCGCGCAGCCGGCGTTGACTGCGCAGCTCAACCGCATCGACCGGTCGCTGGGCGGGAACGTGTTCGTCCGCGACCGTTTCGGCGCGCGACCGACCGAGCTCGGTGAGCTGATACTGCGGCACGCTCGCGTGCTGCTCCCGGCGATGTCGGCGCTCGCCGACGATGCCGAGCGCCTCGTCAACGGCGACGTGGCAAAGGGTGAGACGGTCCGGGTCGGCATCACCGGCACCGCGCTGGGCGGCCTCTTCGTGAACCAGCTGCACATCGCCATACCCGGTGCCCAGGTCACCACGGCCATGCCCCATCTCGCTGACGACGTGGCGTCCCGGCTCGCGCGCGGCACCATCGACGTCGGGCTGGTCGGGATGTGCGCGGACGTCTCACCGCCGTCCGCCGGCGAGGTCACGTGGACCCGGGTCTGCACCGACCCGATGTTCGTCCTCATCGACGAGCACCACCCGTACGCGGGCAAGCCCGAGGTCTCGCTCGCCGAGCTGTCCGAGGAGCAGTGGCTCTGCGTGCCGTCGCACGGCTGCCTCGAGGAGTGCTTCGTGTCGGCATGCGTGCGCGCAGGGTTCACGCCGCGTGGCATGGGCGAGGCGGAGTGGACCACAGCCGTCGACCAGGTGCGGGCCGGGCGCGCCGTCGCGCTCGTCGAGCCCGGGCAGCTGGACCCGCCGGGCGTGGTGACGGTACCGCTCACCGGAGCGCCCCTGCGGCGCACCCACTACCTGGGCTGGCGGCACGACGCCGACCTGCGCGTGGACCTGGAGGCCGTCGAGGGTGCCGCGCACCGCGCGCACCGGGACGCCGTGCGGCGCAGCCCGCAGTACGAACAGTGGCTGGCGATGTACGGGATGCTCGGCTGAGCCGGAGGTGCAGCGCAGGGTGCGGGCCGAGATGCGAGGCACGCGCCTGGAGCGGAACCGCAGGCTCGGCCGACAGCGATGCGGCTGACCGGATTGCCCTCCATATGAAATATGTATGACCTGAGTGTGATCTGTACGTGAAGTCCAACTGCTCCTAGGTTGAGCGCACGGGTGAATAGTCGCCCTCAGGTGGTGGTTTCACCTGCTCTCCGACACAAGGAGTCGCTGAGATGAGTCGTACTTCCCTCCGGGGTCTCGCCGTGGCAACCGCCACCGTGGGCCTCTTCGCGGGCACCATCAACGCCGTCGCCGTCGCCGCCGCCCAGCCGGACACCGAGGCCGCCGCGGCGCAGTACGCCCCGGGCATGGTCGCGGCCATGGAGCGCGACCTCGACCTGAGCACCGCCGAGGCCGTGGCGCAGCTCAAGGCACAGGAGGCCCTGGCGGGAACGCAGCGGAGCCTGGAGAGGACGCTGGGTGCGTCGTCCTACGCCGGCGCGTGGGTCGAGGGCACCGACGAGCTGCACGTCGCGGTGACCGACACCGCCGACGCCGCAGCGGTACGGGCGGCCGGGGCGACCCCGGTGGCCGTGGAGAACTCGCTCGCGGCGCTCGACACCTGGACTGAGGACCTCGACGGCGCGCTGTCCACGTCCGACGTGACCTCGTACTACGTGGACGTGGAGACCAACGAGATCGTCATCGACGTCGTCCGCGGCGCCAAGGCTGACGTCACTGCCGCGGTCGCCGAGGCGGGCGTTCCCGCCTCCGCCGTCTCGCTGTCGACGGCCGCGGAGCGGCCCAAGACGCTGATCAACGTGGTCGGGGGCAACGCCTACTTCATCGGCGGCTCCCGCTGCTCGGTCGGCTTCGCGGCCACCGGCGGCTTCGTCACCGCGGGTCACTGCGGGTCGCGCGGTGCCACGACCAGCCAGCCGAGCGGCACCTTCCAGGTGTCCTCGTTCCCGGGCAACGACTACGCGTACGTGAACACCGGTTCGGACGACACCCCGGTCGGTGCCGTCAACAACTACAGCGGCGGCACCGTGAACGTCTCGGGCTCGTCCGCGGCGGCCGTCGGCTCCACCGTCTGCCGCTCGGGCTCCACGACCGGCTGGCACTGCGGCACCATCCAGGCGCTCAACGCCACCGTCAACTACTCCCAGGGCAGCGTCACCGGTCTGATCCGCACGAACGTGTGCGCCGAGCCCGGCGACTCGGGCGGCTCGCTGCTGGCCGGCTCGCAGGCCCAGGGCATGACGTCCGGCGGTTCGGGCAACTGCTCCTCCGGCGGCACGACGTACTTCAACCCCGTGGGTGAGGCGCTGGGCGCGGCGGGTGTCTCGCTCGTGACCCGCTGACCCGGGGGCGCTGGGCGCACCTCGGTCGGTGGTCCGGGGGGCAGGTAGGGAAAGCCCTACCTGCCCCCCGGCATGCCCGCATATTGCTCCGATATGTCCTAATCGGTATCTGGGAGTTTCCTGGAAGCGACCCTACGCTTTGCCGCACTGGGTGAATTCATTGCCCCGACGACAAGGAGTCGCTGGACATGAGACGCACATCCTTCAGAGCGATCACCGTGGCTACAGCCGCTGCGACGCTCCTCGCCGCCAGCATCACCGCTGCTACCGCAGGCACTGCCGCCGGTTCCGACAAGCCTGAGGTTGCCGGCTACGCCCCCGGCATGGTCGCCGCAATGGAGCGCGACCTCGGCCTCACCACCGCGCAGGCGGTGGACCGCATCAAGATCGACAAGGCGCTGTCCGACAAGCACCACGCCATCATCAAGTCCCTCGACAAGGGCTACGCCGGGGCGTGGGTGGACGGCAGCGAGCTGTTCGTCGCCGTCACCGACAAGGCAGGAGCCGCCGAGGTCCGTGCCGCCGGTGCCAACGCAGTCACCGTCGACAAGTCGCTGAGCCAGCTCGAGCGGCTGGCGACCAAGGCGTACCAGGCGGCTCCGGACGCCAAGGTCGCCGCTGCCTACGTGGACGTCGAGTCCAACTCCGTGGTCATGGAGGTCGCGAAGGGCTCGAAGGGCGCCGTCGCCGCCGCCGTCGCGCGGACAGGTCTCTCCGCGGGCTCCGTCTCCGTGGTCGAGGTCGCCGCGATGCCTCGCACCCTCATCAACGTGATCGGCGGCAACGCCTACTACATCGGCGGCGGACGCTGCTCGGTCGGCTTCTCGGTCACCGGTGGCTTCGTCACCGCCGGACACTGCGGTTCGCGCGGCGCCACCACCACCCAGCCGAGCGGCACCTTCCAGGTGTCCTCGTTCCCGGGCAACGACTACGCGTACGTGAACGTCGGCTCCGACGACACCCCGATCGGGGCGGTCAACAACTACAGCGGTGGCACCGTCAACGTCGCCGGCTCGTCCCAGGCCGCCGTCGGCGCGTCCGTCTGCCGTTCGGGCTCCACCACCGGCTGGCACTGCGGCACGATCCAGGCGTTCAACGCCACGGTGAACTACGCGGAGGGCAGCGTGTCCGGCCTCATCCGTACCAACGTGTGCGCGGAGCCGGGTGACTCGGGCGGTTCGCTGCTCGCCGGCACGCAGGCCCAGGGCATGACGTCAGGCGGCAACGGCAACTGCTCCTCCGGCGGCACCACGTACTTCCAGCCGGTGAACGAGGCGCTCAGCGCCGCGAGCGTGACGCTGCTCACCGGTGGCGGCGGCACGACGCCGCCCCCGGGCTGCGCCGGCCAGGAGACGGCGTTCAGCGGTTCGCTGAGCAGCGGCGCCTCCACCTACAAGCCGAGCAGCAGCGGCTTCTCGTCCTCGGCCGGCACCATCACGGGCTGCCTCGACGGCCCCAGCGGTGTCGACTTCGACCTCTACCTGCAGAAGCTCTCTGGCAGCACGTGGTCGAACGTCGCCCAGGGCATCACCTCGGCCCCTGACGAGAGCGTGAGCTACTCGGGCACGGCGGGCACCTACCGCTGGCGCGTGCTCTCGTACTCCGGCTCGGGCTCGTACACGGGCGGGTACTCGACGCCTTGATGGCCTGACGCCCGACTGTCGAAGTAGACCTGTCCGAGTCTCCCTGGTGATGCCAGGGAGACTCGGACAGGCGCTCTACTTCGACGGTCGGGTCTACCTCGCGGACCGGCGTTACGGGCGCGCCGTCGACTGCCGCACGAGGAGCAGCAGCGCGAACGCGCCGAGCGTCACCGCCACCACACCGAGCATCCCGCCCATGTAGGCGGTCAGGTCCCCACCCAGCGGCAGACCCCAGCCCGAGCCCCGCACGCTGCCCAGGGCACCGACCGTGAGCACTCCGGTGCCGGCCGCGCCGAGCAGCAGCAGTGCGGCAGCGCCGGACGTCCCGGGTTGGGGACCGTCCTGCGGTGCGTCGAGGGACGACGGCGAGCTCAGCGCGCACACCCCGGCGCCCCAGGCGAGCACCACGAGGATGGCGGCGACGACGTCGGAGGGTCGGTGCCACTGGCCGACCAGCGTCGACACGCCGGTGGCCGCCGTGTAGGCCGCTCCGGCCACCGCCACCACCGGCCGCCAGCGCCGGGGGACGGCGATGAGCAGCCCCACCGCGATGGACGCAGCTACCGTCGTGTGCCCGCTGGGCAGGGTGTTGATGTCCGCTCGCGGGACGTCGAGCAGCGCGGGCCTGTCGAGCACCGCCTGCTTGAGCACCTGCGTGGTGAGGTTCGACCCGCCCACCAGGATCGCGACCTGCACGGCGAGCCACCAGCGGCCGCGGGCCAGCGCGAGGACCACGGCGGCCGCCAGGCCCAGGCCGATGAACGAGTTCGACACCACTCCGAGCACCGGTTCGGCGAGCTCCCAGAGGGTGTTCTGGCCGCGGGCAGCTCCCTCGAGCGCGAGCTGGTCCGCGCGCTGGCCACCGGGCGACGCGACGAACGTGTCCCACGTCGCCCACACGGCCCAGAGCGCGACCACCGCCACGACCGCGGCGGCGATACGGGGTGCGAGCCGGGGCCGGCGCCGCGGTATCCGGGGACCCGCGTAGTTGGTGCTGCTCTCGTCCCGATGACCGGGCAGCGGGAGGGTCTGGTCCGTCATGGTCCCCACCGTAGGGGAGCCTGCCGCGGAGACGATGTGTCCGATGTAACGCCCCCCGGTTCATCACGTCCTGATCACGTCGTCCATCACGCCACGGGTGAAAATCACCACGGTCATGCGGGACTGCCGGGCAACCGGCTGTCGGCCCGGATAGGGTGCGAGCCGTTGTGTCTGGCGTACCGTGAACTCTCCAACGGCGCTCGACGCCCTCCCCCAGACCCCGCAGGAAGCAGGCAGGACCGGATGTCCCAGGCACGCAAGCTCGTGATCGTGGAGTCGCCCACGAAGGCTCGAAAGATCCAGAGCTACCTCGGCGACGACTACGAGGTCGAAGCCAGCGTCGGGCATATTCGCGACCTCCCGCAGCCCAAGGACCTGCCGGCGGAGATGAAGAAGGGGCCGTACGGCAAGTTCTCGGTCGACGTGGACAACGGGTTCGACCCGTACTACGTGGTCCACGCGGACAAGAAGAAGAAGGTCAGCGAGCTCAAGAAGGCTCTGAAGGACGCCGACGAGCTCTTCCTCGCGACCGATGAGGACCGCGAGGGCGAGGCCATCGCCTGGCACCTGATCCAGGAGCTCAAGCCCAAGGTCCCCGTCAAGCGCATGGTGTTCCACGAGATCACCCGCGACGCGATCCTCCGCGCCCTGGAGAACACCCGGGAGCTCGACCAGGACCTCGTGGACGCCCAGGAGACCCGGCGCATCCTCGACCGCCTGTACGGCTACGAGGTGTCGCCGGTGCTGTGGCGCAAGGTGCGCCAGGGTCTCTCCGCAGGCCGTGTGCAGTCGGTGGCGACGCGTCTGGTCGTCGAGCGGGAACGCGAGCGGATGGCGTTCGTCTCGGCTGACTACTGGGACGTGGCGGGCACCTTCGCGGTCTCGGACGACGACGGCGCGGCCTCCGGCCAGCCCTCCTTCCGCGCCCGGCTCACCCAGCTCGCCGGCGCCAAGGTCGCCTCGGGTCGCGACTTCGACGACCGCGGGCGGCTCAAGGTCCGTACGGGCGTGGTGCAGCTCGACGAGGCCACCGCGACCGCCGTCGTCTCCGGGCTCCAGGCCGCCGACTTCTCCGTCCGCAGCCTGGAGACCAAGCCGTACACGCGCCGTCCCGCCGCGCCGTTCACCACCTCCACCATGCAGCAGGAGGCGGGCCGCAAGCTGCGGATGTCGTCGCGCCAGGCGATGCGTACCGCGCAGGGCCTGTACGAGAACGGCTACATCACCTACATGCGTACCGACAGCCCGTCGCTGTCGTCGGAGGCCACGAACGCCGCGCGTCGCCAGGCGGCCGAGCTGTACGGCCCCGAGTACGTGCCGGGCGCGCCCCGCCTCTACCAGTCCAAGTCGAAGGGCGCCCAGGAGGCGCACGAGGCGATCCGCCCGGCCGGCGACTCGTTCCGCACCCCGGCCCAGGTGGCCGGTGAGCTCAGCGGCGACCAGTTCCGGCTCTACGAGCTGATCTGGAAGCGCACCGTCGCGTCGCAGATGGCCGACGCGAAGGGCTCGACGGCGTCCGTCCGGCTCGGTGCGGTGGTCGTGGGCGGCGAGCAGGACGGCAACGAGGCGGTGTTCTCGGCGTCGGGCACGGTGATCTCGTTCCGCGGGTTCCTCGCGGCCTACGAGGAGAGCGCGGACGCCGACACCGAGGCGGCAGAGGGTGCCGCGGCGGCGAAGGAGACGCGCCTGCCGACGATGTCAGAGGGCGACGCGCTGGTCGGTACCGACCTCGCCGCCGACGGCCACTCCACGGCGCCGCCCGCGCGCTACACGGAGGCGTCGCTGGTCAAGGCGCTGGAGGAGCGCGGGATCGGCCGCCCCTCCACCTACGCCGCGACGATCTCGACCATCCAGGACCGCGGCTACGTGATCACGCGTGGCCAGGCGCTGGTGCCGACGTGGCTCGCGTTCGCGGTGATCCGCCTGCTGGAGGAGCACTTCGACCGGCTGGTCGACTACGACTTCACGGCCACCATGGAGGCCGACCTCGACCAGATCGCCGCAGGGTCGCGGGAGCGGGTCGCGTGGCTCAAGGAGTTCTACTTCGGTGAGGCGCCCGGCAACCTCGGCACCTCCGACGAGCTCGGTGTGGACAGCGACGGCGGCGGTCTGCGCGCGCTCGTGGCGAACCTCGGCGAGATCGACGCCGCTGCGATCAACTCCGTGGACATCGGCGAGGGCATCCGCGTGCGGGTGGGCCGCTACGGCCCGTACATCGAGGACCTCGCGGCCGAGGTCGAGGAGGGCAAGACCCCGCCCCGCGCCTCGGTGCCCGACGACGTCGCGCCCGACGAGCTGACGGTGGCCAAGGCCAGGGAGCTGCTCGCGGCGGGGGCCGACGACGGACGCGTGCTCGGCACGCACCCCGAGACCGGCAACCCGGTCATCGCCAAGAACGGCCGCTACGGCCCGTACGTCACGGAGCAGATGCCGGAGCCGGACCTCGACCCCGACCTGTCGGCCGCGGCGAAGAAGCGCGCGCTGGCCGCCCTGCCCAAGCCGAAGACCGCGTCGCTGCTCAAGACGCAGGCCCTGGACTCGGTGACGCTCGAGGACGCCCTGCAGCTCATGTCGCTGCCGCGCGTGGTGGGTACCGACCCGGAGTCGGGCGACGAGATCACCGCGCAGAACGGCCGCTACGGCCCGTACCTGAAGAAGGGCACGGACTCGCGCACGCTGCCGTCAGAGGAGGCCATGTTCACGGTCACCCTCGAGGAGGCGCTGGAGATCTACAAGCAGCCCAAGCGGGGGCGCGGGCGGACGGCCACCCCGCCGCTGCGCGAGCTCGGGGACGACCCCACCAGCGGCAAGCCGATCCAGGTCAAGGACGGCCGGTTCGGCCCATACGTGACCGACGGCGAGACCAACCGCACCCTGCCGCGCGACGTCACACCGGAGTCGGTCACCGCGGAGCGGGCGATCGAGCTGCTCGCGGAGAAGCGCGCCCAGGGCCCGGCCAAGAAGCGCACCACGCGGGCGACCACGGCCAAGAAGCCGGCGGCGAAGAAGGCCCCGGCCAAGAAGCCGGCCGCCAAGAAGGCGTCGAGCTCGAACACGTAGCACCGGTCGGGCGTGCGGGTCGCTCCGGCGGCCTGCAGGCCCGACCCGTTCCTCGGCCGGTGGGTGTCGGTGGGCGCGGTTAGGGTTGCCGCGTGAACGAACCGGGCTACTTCATCTCCTTCGAGGGCGGCGAGGGCGTCGGCAAGTCGACCCAGTCCCGCCTCCTCGGCGACTGGCTGGCCGACCTGACCGGCCGCGAGGTCGTGCTCACGTTCGAGCCCGGTGGCACCGCGCTCGGCAAGGAGCTGCGGGCGGCCGTCATGCACGGCCAGGACATGGGCGCGCGCGCCGAGGCGCTGATCTACGCGGCGGACCGCGCCCACCACGTGGAGACGGTGGTGCGGCCGGCGCTGGCTCGCGGCGCGGTGGTGATCACCGACCGCTACCTCGACTCGTCCGTCGCCTACCAGTCCGGCGGCCGCGACCTGCCGGGCCACGAGGTGGAGCACCTCTCCCTGTGGGCGGCGAAGGGCCTGCGGCCGGACATCACGATCCTGCTCGACCTGGAGCCCGCGGCGGCGGCGGCCAGGCGCGCAGGGGCCGACGGCAAGGGTGCGCTGGACCGGCTGGAGCGTGCGGGTCTCGAGTTCCACACCCGGGTCCGGGACACGTTCCTCCAGCGGGCGGCCGCGGACCCGGAGCGCTGGGTGATCCTCGACGCGGCACTGCCGGTCGACGACATCCAGGCACAGATCAGGGTGGATCTCTCGGCCCGGCTGGGCCTCACACCGGTCGTCGCCGAGGCGGGCGCCCTCGCCGAGGCAGCAGCCGTCGCAGAGGCCGACGCCGTCGCAGAGTCCCTCGGCGAGGACCGCTCATGACCGTGTGGGACGACGTCGTCGGGCAGGAGCACGCGGTCGCCGCGCTCCAGAGCGCCGTGGCGAACCCGGCGGCGATGACGCACGCGTGGCTGGTGACCGGCCCGCCGGGCTCCGGACGGTCGGTGGCCGCCCGCGCCTTCGCGGCGGCGCTGCAGTGCCTCCAGGGCGGCTGTGGCGTGTGCCAGGCGTGCACCACGACCATGGCGGGCACCCACCCGGACGTGACGCTGCTGGCCACGGAGAAGGTGGTCATCGCGATCGACGAGGTGCGGGACCTGATCATGACCGCGTCCCGGTCGCCGTCCGGCGGGCGATGGCGCGTGATCGTGATCGAGGACGCGGACCGCATGGCGGAGCGCACCACGAACGTCCTGCTCAAGACGATCGAGGAGCCCCCGCCGCACACGGTATGGGTGCTGTGCGCGCCGTCGGTACAGGACGTGCTGCCGACCATCCGGTCGCGCTGCCGCGCGGTGGTGCTGCGCGTACCCCCGCCGCAGGCGGTGGCCGACCTGCTGGTGCGGCGCGACGGAGCCGACCCGGCGGTCGCGCTGAGCGCCGCCCGCGCGGCGCAGAGCCACGTCGGCCTCGCGAAGCGGCTGGCCCGCGACGCCGGGGCGCGCGAGCGGCGTACCGCCGTACTGAGCATCGCGCGGCGCATCCGCGGCGTCGGGGACGCGGTGCTCGCCGCGGGCGAGCTCGTGGAGGTGGCGAAGGCGGAGGCGGTGTCGGCCACCCAGGAACGGGACGCCGCCGAGAAGGCCGAGCTGATGCGTGGCCTGGGCGTGGCTGACGGCGAGACCCTGCCGCCGCGCCTGCGGTCGCAGCTCAAACAGCTGGAGGACGACCAGAAGCGGCGCGCGACGCGGCATCAGCGCGACGTGCTCGACCGCGCCATGGTGGACCTGCTCTCCCTGTACCGGGACGTGCTCGTGGTGCAGCTCGGCGCGGAGGTCGACCTCGTGAACGCCGAGCTGGCGGAGACGGTGCGCCTCCTGGCCGCCGACTCCACCCCGGAGCAGACGGTGCGGCGGATGGACTCGATAGGTGTTGCCCGTACCCGCCTGGACGGTAACGTCGCCCCGCTGCTCGCGCTCGAGGCGATGGCGATAGCCCTGCGCCCGCAAGGCTGACCGCCGGGTGGTCCCGCACCTGTGAATGCTTGACCTGTGAAGATTTGGCGCGGGTGAAGCTGGACCACCAAGGCAGATTGTCCCGATTGGCGTCCGTGGTTAGGCTGCGGACGCCCCCAGAGCTTTTCCGTGCGACAAGGAGTCCACCGCCCGATGAGGATCCTCCTGCTGGTTTCAGCCTTCAACGGTCTCACCCAGCGGGTCTGGTGTTCCCTGAGGGAACAGGGGCATGACGTCGGAGTCGAGCTTGCCCCCACGTTCGAGTCGGGTGCCGCCATGACGCGGGCCGTCGAGCGTGCGGACCCCGACCTGATCCTGTGCCCGTTCCTCAAGCACCGCGTGCCGGACACGATCTACGACCGCTGGCCGACGGTCATCGTGCACCCTGGCCCCGTGGGCGACCGCGGGCCCTCGTCGCTCGACCACGCGATCCGCGACGGCCGGGACCGCTGGGGCGTCACCGCTCTGTCCGCCGTCGAGGAGCTGGACGCCGGCCCGGTGTGGGCCACCGCCGTCTTCGACATGCCGGACCAGCCGATCTCGAAGAGCGCGCTCTACAACAGCCGCGTCGCGGATGCCGCGATGGCCTGCATCGGTGAGGTGGTCCGCAAGGTCGCCGATGGCGAGCGGCCGATCCCCGCGGAGGCCTGCCTGCGGATCGTGCCGGTCGACGGTGAGCTGCCGCTCCTGCGCCGCGAGGACTTCCGCATCGACTGGAGCCGTCCCGCGAACGAGCTGGAGCGCCTCGTCGCCGCGGCCGACGGCGCGCCCGGCGCCCCCGCGACCGTCAACGGCCGGTCGGTCTGCGTGTTCGACGCCGTCGCGTCGCCCGAGCACACCGGTGCAGCCCCCGGCACCGTCGTGGGCCGCAACCTCGACGCGGTGGCGATCGCCTGCGGCGTCGGCACGCTCTGGGTCGGCTACGCCGCCGAGCTCAGCGGCCGCCGCGGCGCCAAGCTTCCGGCCGCCCAGGTGATCGACGCGAGCGGCGCACCGTTCCGCCGTGTCCCGGACGCCCTGGCGGAGTCCACGTACGTGCGGGACGGCGCGGTCGGGTACCTGACGTTCCGCTCCTACAGCGGCGCGATGTACACCGAGCAGTGCCGCCGCCTGACGAGCGCCGTCGAGAAGGCACTGACCGAGGACACCCGGGTGCTGGTCATCAAGGGCACCGAGCACGCGTTCTCCAACGGGATCCACCTCGGCACCGTCGACGCGTCGCCGGACCCGGCTGCCGAGGCCTGGGACAACATCTGCGCCATCGACGAGCTCTGCCTCGCCATCGCGACCGCCGAGCAGCTCACCGTCGCCGCGTTCACCGCGAACGCCGGCGCGGGCGGCGTCATGGCCGGCCTCTGCGCCGACGTGACCCTCGCTCGCGAGGGCGTCGTCCTCAACCCGTACTACGACATGGGGATCTACGGCTCCGAGCTGCACTCGTGGAGCGTCCCGGCCCGCGTGGGCGAGCACCGCGCGTCGCTCCTCCTCAACCGGAAGCTGCCGATCTCGGTCGCCGAGGCGGCCCGTATCGGGCTGATCAGCGCCGTCGGGCCGCGCGAGTGGGGCGAGTTCAACACCTGGCTGTCCTCCGCCGCCCAGGGGTACGAGGAGCCCGCCACGCTCGGCTGGATGCTCGCCGCGCGTGCCGAGCGTCGGGCGACGGACAAGCCGCTGTCGTACTACCAGACCATCGAGCTGGCCGAGATGGCGCGTGACTTCTTCGACGACCGCAACGCCTTCTCGGTGCACCGCCGCGCGTTCCTGCGCAAGACCGCGGCGGACGCCACCCCGGAGAAGCTGCGCTTCTCCACGGCCCGCGTATGAGCCGCCGACGCGCGTGATGCGTCGCGAGCACGCATGATCGATGACAGGTCAGGTGACCGGTAGCTCGGACTGCCGGTCACCTGTCCTGTGACGGATCATGGGGTGGGGTGCAAGACAGGTGGCGCCCGCCACATGACCAGGGTGGAGGCGTCGCAAGTCTGCGACAAACACCTGGTGGTGTCAGGCGAGCGGAAGGAACTGGGCATGAAGATCAGGCAGATGGACCGGTCCGGTGCAGCTGTACGGCCCTTGGCCCGTGCGGGCGTGGTAGCCCTCGGCCTCGGGATGACGGCGGCGCTCGCGCTGTCGGGGTGCGCACAGTCCGACGTCGGCGGGTCGGAGGCGGGCGACTCGAACGCCGCCGCGTCCCAGGAACCGGAGGAGAGCGACCTGACCAGCCCCAGCCCCAGCCCGACGGAGAGCGCCGGCGAAGGTGCGGGCCAGGACGGCGAGCTGCCGCAGGCCGCGGACATGGAGGTCGCGGCCGGGAACTCGGGGCGCGGTCTGCCGCCGGGCCTGGAGGGGAACACCGACTCGCCGGTCGGCGTCGCGTGGGCGCCCGTCGAGGGCCTGCTGTACGTGGTGACCAACGGGTCCAGCTCCTGTCCCCTGTTCGCGGAGCCGGAGGCGACCCTCGGTTCGGGGGGCAGGTCCGCGAAGGTCGGCGCAGCGGACGGCGTGCTCACGGTGCGGTTCATGCCGGCGAGCGACGGCATCTGCACCATGGACTTCGTGCCGACGACCACTGTGGTCGAGGTACCGGCGGAGGTCGACACCGGTGACCCAGAACCGGTGGTCCTTGGCGACAAGGGTGACGTCGAGCTCCTGCCCCGTCCCGCCGAGGGAGAGCCCGGACCGGTGGCCTGGCTCGACTCGTGAGGGTCGCGTGTCGGTTCGCCAACGGGTAAGAAATCTACCCAGCACAACCGATAGGTTGTCCGGGTGACTCGCCCCGCCCGCCGTCGTCAGCCTGCGGCCGTCGTCGCCACGCTGCTCACCGCCGTTCTCCTGCTCGCCGCCTGTGGCGCACCGCCCAAGGTGCAGACGGCGCTGGAAGACGTGGGCAAGTCGGACGGCTCGGCGACGGTGGGCGCGCCGAAGGGTTTCGAGGACTACTACGGCCAGTCGCTGGAGTGGACGGACTGCGGTGAGGGCTTCCAGTGCGCGACGGCGTCCGCCCCGCTCTCCTGGCACGACGCCGGTGCGGGCAGCATCGAGATCGCGCTCAAGCGGATCCCTGCCTCGGGGCAGAAGGTGGGTTCGCTGCTGGTCAACCCGGGTGGGCCGGGCGGGTCGGGCGTCGACTTCGTGGGCGACCCCGCCCGCTTCGGGCAGTCGCTGCGCTCGTCGTTCGACATCGTGGGCTTCGACCCCCGCGGGGTCGGCAAGTCGACGCCGGTGAAGTGCTACGACGACGCGGGCAAGGACGAGTTCCTCAGCACCGACTACCCGTACACGGAGCAGGGTCTGGCCGCCCGGCAGGACGCCGTCCGGGACTGGGGCCAGGCCTGCGCCGAGAACACGGGCCCGCTCCTCGGGAACGTGGACACGCAGTCGGCCGCACGCGACATGGACATGCTCCGGGGCGCGCTCGGCGACGACAAGCTCAACTTCCTCGGCTTCTCCTACGGCACCCAGCTCGGCGCCACCTACGCGGGCCTGTTCCCCAAGCGGACCGGGCGTCTGGTGCTCGACGGTGCCCTCGACACGACGCTGGCCTCGGACGAGGTGGCCCTGCAGCAGGCGGAGGGCTTCGAGAGCGCCCTGCGCGCGTACGTGACGGACTGCCAGACGAGCAGCGACTGCCCGCTCACCGGCGACGTCACGAGCGGTCTCCAGCAGATCCAGGCGATCGTCGAGGACGCGGAGCCCAACCCGATCCCGACGTCTTCCGGCCGGGACGTGACCAAGAAGCTCGCCTTCTACGGCGTGGCCGTCACGATGTACGACGAGGGATCCTGGTCGTTCCTCACGCAGGCCCTGCAGGAGGTCCTGTGGGAGGGCAAGGGCGACGACCTGCTGTACCTGGCCGACGTCTACAACGACCGCAACGAGGACGGCACGTTCAAGTCCAACAGCGAGGAGGCGTTCCGCGCGATCAACTGCGCCGACTCTCGCGCCGAGGAGGACATGGCGACCATGCAGCAGCTCGCCGCCGACATCGAGGCTGCGGCGCCCACGCTCGGCGAGTCGTTCGGGTACTCGGGCATCGAGTGCACCGACTGGCCGTACCCGGCGGCGAAGCAGGAGTTCGACCCGGCAGCCAAGGGTGCGCCGCCGATCGTCGTCATCGGCACCACCAACGACCCCGCCACCCCGTACCGGTGGGCCGAGTCGCTCGCGAAGACGCTGTCGTCGGGGACGCTCGTCACCTACGAGGGCGAGGGCCACACGGCGTACGGCCGGTCGAACACGTGCATCAGCACGGCTGTGGAGGACTACCTGGTCGAGGGCACGGTCCCCGAGGAGGGCCTCACCTGCTGACCGTCCGGGGGCCGGATCCGGCGGGTTGAGGACGTCACACGGTTTCACTTTGAAACCTGGGCCATCCATTGGGTACAGTGAGGCCCGCTCACCCTTCCGGTTCTGCTCGGATCGTGGTGCGTGCGCCGCCTTAGCTCAGTCGGTAGAGCATCTCACTCGTAATGAGAAGGTCGTGAGTTCGATTCTCACAGGCGGCTCAGCATGCAAAAAGCCCGGAACCTCAACGGTTCCGGGCTTCTTTGTTGTCCGACGTCGGAGGCGGCGTCACCCGGCCGGATCAGCCCACGAACGCCTCCGGACCGAACCGGCCCCAGGCCACGAAGCCGATCAGGACCAGGTAGGTCAGGTCCACCAGCATGAGCCGGTACTCACGCCGGCTGACGCGGGTTGCCGCCGCGCCGACCATGATCATCGCCAGGCCCAGAGCGGCCAGCGGCACCAGCTCGGGGGCGATGCCGAGCGCCGCGGGCAGGATCAGTCCGAGGCCGCCCAGGATCTCCAGGGCACCGATCGTCTTGACGGCGCCCGGGCTGAAGTCCTCGACCCATCCGGCCGCGGGTCCGGATGCGGCGATCTTCTGCTTGCTCATGATCACCTTGAGCCCGCCGCCGGCCACGTAGGCGACGGCGAGGAGGCCGGCAACTATCCACAGGGCGATGTTCATACGTTTCTCCTCGGAACGGGTGCTGTCTGCCCCGCCGACGACACCGAGGCCCCGTGTGTGACAGCACGCCGGCTAGCCCTGCGGCGCCGGGATCGGCTCCTCGGCGGCGCGGCTCACGGCCTCCCACGCCTTCCAGGTCCGACGCCGTTCCTCGGTGACCTCGAACGCGATGTCATAGGCGGTGCCGCCGAGGAGCAGCCGGCGCGGCGGACGAGGGCTGGCGGCCAGCTCCAGGATCGCCGCAGCGGCGCGCTTCGGGTCGCTGTCGACGCTGTTCTCGGCGAACTGTGCGGCCAGGCGGTCGCGCAACCCGTCGTACTCGGGCAGCGGCGTCGCGGCGTCCATGGCGGTGTAGAGATCGGTCCAGTAGCCGCCCGGCTGGACGATCGTCACGTCGACGCCGAACTCGGCGAGCTCGTGCGCCACCGCCTCGCTCAGGCCCTCCAGCGCGAACTTGCTCGCGCTGTACAGGCCAGTGCCCGCGAAGCCTGCCAGGCCGCCGATGCTGGAGATCTGGATGAGGTGGCCGGAGCGCTGCCGACGCAGCACCGGTGTGACGGCCTGGGTCACCCAGACGGCGCCGAAGAAGTTCGTCTCCAGCTGAGCGCGGACCTGTGCCTCCGTGAACTCCTCGACGAACCCGTACGACATGGTCCCGGCGTTGTTGATGACCACGTCGAGGCGTCCGAAGGTATCGACCGCCCGCCGGACGGCGTCGCCTACCGACGCCGGGTCGCGGACGTCGGCGACGATCTGGAGCAGGCCGTCGCGGTCGTCGTCCTCCCGGATCGTGCGAGAAACAGCGGCGACCTGGTCGCCCGCAGCGAGTGCGGCCTCGGTGAAGGCGCGGCCCAGACCGCGGCTGGCCCCGGTGATGAACCAGGTGCGGCGCTGCGGGGTGGTGATCGGTTCAGTCATGAGTGCTTCCTCCACAGTTTGTCGAGACGGAGCGTCTCGACAAGAACGATGGCAGGCCGTCCTGTCATTGTCAATACGCAACGTCTCGTCTCTGCATGCGGTACCGTGCCCGAATGCCTACCGCACAGCAGCCGTCCACCGGACGGCGCCGCAACCCCGCCACCCGCGCGGCGATCCTCGGCACGGCCTTCGACGTCGTTGCCGAGCTCGGGTACGCCCGGTTGACCATCGAGAAGGTGGCCGCCCAGGCAGGCGTCGGCAAGCAGACGATCTACCGGTGGTGGCCGAACAAGGGCGCACTGGTGCTGGACGCCGTCCTGGAGCGCTCGCTCGGGCCGGGGGAGCCCGGCGACCTGCCCGACAGCGGCGACCTCGAGGACGACCTGACCGCAGTGCTGGTCGCCACCGTCGAGGAGTTCGCCGACCCCGCGTTCGACCGTGCGCTGCGGGGCCTCACCGCGGCGATCATCGAGGACCCGGAGCTGAGCCAGGCGTACCGGGAGCGGCTGGACGAGCCGATGCGCGACCTCAAGCGGCGTCGGCTCCGCCGGGCGCAGGAGGCGGGCCAGCTCGCCGCCGACGTCGACCTGGACCTCGCGGTGGACCTGATCTTCGCGCCGGTCACGCGGCGCTGGACGGAGCGGTCCGGCGACCTCTCACCGGACGGTGTGCGAGCGATCGTCCGGGGCGCGCTGCGCGGGCTGGCGGGTTCCGCCTAACGGGGCTGTGGGGCAGGACGACGGCTCCGGGTGGCCCGGTGCAGGGCCCAACCGAGCGCGGCGCCCACGGCGTAGAACGGCAGGTCCGGCGCGTTGAAGGTGGTGCCGAGCACCAGCCGCGCGAGCGTGCTGTGCGCGCCGAGCTCTGCGCGGACGCCGGTCAGCTGGAAGAGCTCGACCGCCACGCTCGCCGCGAAGGCCACGACGGCGGCGACCCAGGCCCGGGTGTGCGGCGCCACCACGAGCACGAGCCAGAAGATCAGCAGCGCGTAGAGCGCATCTCCCGCGTACTTCGCGAGGTCGCCACCGAGCACGGACCGCACGGACAGCCCTGCCGCCACGGTCACCACCGCCGCGACAGCGGGTACCAACCGCTGCCGGAGCCGGTTTCTCGTCCCACCCGTCATGTGCACTCACTCATGTGCGCAGTCTGCCGGAGCTGCCGTACGCGGCTGGCCGCCCGGGCGAGGTCGGGCGGTGCAGGGTGGCCCTCGGGCACCGCCAGCACCTCGTCCAGCGGGCGGTGCGCCGTCAGCACGAGCGGCAGATCTTGGTCGTACAACACGTCCACGAAACTCACGAACCGCTGCTGGGTGTTCACGTGGCACGCAGCGAACGGCCGGACGTCGGTCACCACCCACCGTCCGAACCGCTCCGCGAGCGTCAGCATGTCCAGTGCGGATACCGGGGCGGCGCACAGGCCCGTGAAGTCGAACCACACGACGTCGGCCGAGGCTCTCAGGGCTCGCACGCTCCGGCCGCCGCCCAGTGCGACGGCCACCGCCTCACGAGGGCTCGGCGGGACCAGACCGGCGTCGGCGAACTGCTGAGCAGTGCCTGGCACGAGGGCGGCTCCGCCGCGCCACCCCGGTGCGGCCGATGCGGTGTCGAGCACCCGGAGCTCGCGGTAGTCCACCGGACCGTCGACGGGCAAGACGTCGAGCTCGGTCTCCAGAAGGGTGATGAGCGGCTCCGCAAGCTCGTGGAACAGCGGGTCGGGCAGCAGACCTTGTGGCGGGTAGTTCGACGTCGCGACGAGGGTCACTCCGCGGCCCAGCACGTTGCGCAGGGCGCGGGAGAGGAGCATGGCGTCACCGGCGTCGTGCAGGTGCAGCTCGTCGAAGCAGAGCACCGGCGCGTCACCGAGCAGAGCGTCCAGGGCGCGGTCCATCGCGTCGAGTGTGCCCGTACGTGCCCACACCTCGGCGTGGAGCGCGCGGTAGAACTCGTGGAAGTGGAACCGCGGGCCACCTGCGAAATCGTGGAATCGGTCGAGGAGCCAGGTCTTGCCGCGGCCCACCGGACCCCAGAGATAGGCGCCGTGCGCGACGCGGCGAGGTCCGCGTCGGACGTTGGCGGCCAGCCGGTCCAGCAGGCCCTCGAGGTGCTCCGCCGCGGCCAGCTGTGCGTCGTCGAGCACGTACCCCGCCGTGCGCGCGGCATCGCGGATCGGCGTGGACTGCATGCGTCGAAGGTACCCTCTGTGCCATGGCATGGACCCGCCCCCGACGACGCAAACCCGTCACGTACCTGCTCGGAGAGCCGGTCGAGGAGTACCCCGCGACAGCCCCTGAGGTGGATCGTGGCCGCGTGCTGCGCATCACCGAGATCGGTGAGCCGGTGCTCCACAACCCGGCCCGGACGGTCGAGACGTTCTCGACCCCGGAGCTCGCCCGGCTCATCGACGACCTGTTCGCCACCATGGAGTCGGCGCAGGGTGTCGGCCTGGCGGCCCCGCAGGTGGGCGTCGATCTCCGCGTGTTCGTGTACGACCTGACGGACTCGTCGGGCGACCGGCACGTGGGGCACGTGGTGAACCCGGTGCTCGAGATGGACGCCGAGGCGGAGCCCGAGACCGAGGAGGAGGGCTGCCTCTCCGTCCCCGGCGCCTACGAGCCGCTGGTGCGCCCCGGCCGGGCGACCGTGCGCGGCGTGGACCAGCACGGAGGGCCGGTGCAGCTGACGGGCAGCGGGTACCTGGCGCGCTGCTTCATCCACGAGTCGCAGCACCTCGACGGCATCCTCTACTGGGACCACCTGGATGCGGACCTGCAGGCGGACGCGCTGGAGCAGCGCGACGAGGAACGCCCGCACATCATCGCGGAACGCCGCGAGATCGCCATCGAGCTGGACAAGACCCCGCCGGAATACCCGGAAAAGCCGGCCGGCGGCCGCTGACGCCTACAGCGAGGCGACCCAGGCGGCGACGGCGTCCGCCACCGCCTCCTGCCGGGCGGCGCCGCGCATGTCGTGCGCCCCGGACAGCGTCACCGTCGTGACGGGTCCGGGGATCGCCGCGACGTGCTCCGCGAGCTCGTCAGGGGTGCCGAAGGCGTCCTTGTCGCCGGACACGAACAGCGTGGGGACCGTGATCTGCCCGAAGTGCTCCACGCGGAGCTTCTCCGGCCGTCCCGGTGGGTGCAACGGATAGCTGAGGAGCACCAGACCCGCGGCGGGCAGGCCTTCCGCCACGGCCATCGAGCACATCCGCCCGCCGTACGACCGTCCGCCGAGGAGCAGCCGGTCCGTCGCGACGGCGAGCTCGTCGGCCCACGCCGTGGCTTCCGCCCGCAGGTGCGCGACGGCGACGGGCGCACGGTCCGGCATGCGCCGGCCCTCGAGGCGGTACGGGAAGTCGGCGCGGCGCACCGGCAGCGCCGGTTCGACGTCGGCCAGCGCGTGCTCGACGGCGACGAGCGCCGGGCTCTCCCGGTTCGCGCCCGCGCCAGGGGTCAGCAAGAGGCCTGCGGGGGTGCTCATCCGCCCAGTCTGCACCGGCTGCGGCCTGCGAGCCCGGCACGCGGGGCGTCGGGCGACGAGAGGTCTGCCCGCCCCGCTCCGTCGGTCAGGTCAGGTCAGGTCAGGCGACGCCAGAGCATCAGCACGCCGCCCGCTGTGAGCACCGCGCCGCTGCCGAGCACGGCCACCCAGCCGAGGGGAGAGATGACTTCGTCCTGCCGGATGGCGACGGCCTGGGCCCGGGGCCCCTGCTGCTCGTAAAGGCCCTGCAGAGCGTCCGTCTCGGACGGCGTGGGGGTCGGGGAAGGGCTCGGTGTGCTCGAGACGGACGGCGACGGCGTGGCGCTGGGCGTGGGTGTCGGGGTCGGCGTGGGGGTCGGTGTCGAGGAGGGCGTCGGCGTCGGCGTCGCCGCGTCGTCCTGGGTCTCCGGTCGCGCGGGCTTCGGCGTCGGGGCCGGGCGCTGCCCCTGTGTCGGCCGCTCGGTCTGGGTGGGCGTGGGTGTCGGGGTCGGCGTCTCGGTGGCGGGCTGGTCGTCGCCCCGGCAGGCAGTGCTGCCCTCCGACTCGTGCCAGTTGCTCGCGTCCTCGACCTCTACCCACACCACGCAGTAGCCGTCCGGATAGTTGTACCGGGCCTCCCAGAACATCGCCCAGCCGTTGTTCCGCTCGTCCCGGGTGAGCTCGCGGGAGTACGCCTGGCCACCGTTGCGCTGACCGAGGGGCCGGACCACGTAGGCGAGCTCGTCGCTCTCGCCGTCCCGCCCGAAGGCGACGCCGTCGGCGTTGACCCAGATGTCGTCGCGCGACGACTCGGCGGCTGCCGCGCGTGGCCCGGCGGCGGCTGCGCCCACCAGGGCCAGCACGGTCAGCAGGAGCAGGATCAGCAGGGCCCGGCGTCGGGCCGCGGCGTCACGCACCCTCGGCCGCGGCGTCGCGTAGGGGGCGGTGGCACGGATCACAGCGGCGATCGTACCGCCGTGCGGCGTGCCGCTGGGGGTGAGTTCCGGGTCAGAACCGCGGGCCGTCCTCGCCGTGGAGGAGGTTGCGGATGGGACGCGTGACGACATCCACGCGATCCACCAGGTCAGACGGCCCGGTCACGACCACCGCGCGGTCCGCGGCGGGAGAGTAGACGGCGGTTGTGTTGCGCACGGTGACCCGCATGCAGCGCTTGGCGGTGCCGTCCACCCGGAACTGCCGGGTCTCGCACGGTACGTCGTCCACCTCGGCGACGATCGCCCGCATCGCGCTGCGGTAGTCCTGGTAGGACTCGGCCAGGTCGGTGACGTCGGTGATCTCCGGGGGCGCGGCCGGGTCGACGTCGGCGTGCAGCGGTGCGACGAGCGCTCCGCTGCAGGCGGCACGGACGATGTCCTCGATCTGGGCCGGGGTCGCCGGCACGCGGAGGGTCTCGACCTCGACGGTCTCGCCGGAGAAGGTGCGGTAGGAGCGCAGGAAGCGCTCCTCGGTGGGGTCGGTGCTGTCGGAGAGCCCCGTGACTTCCTCCTCGACCAGGTCGAGTCCCCAGGTCAGGGGGTCGTCGACCTCGCCGACGACGCCGGAGAACCGTGCGAAGCGCGCGACGATCTGCTCCCAGGACTCGGGGGTCGGGCTCGGTTCGTCAGCCATGTGGCCTCCCCGGGACGGGTACGGGTCTGACACCGAGACTGCCGGGTGCGGGGGAAGGCGTCAATTACCTCCGCGGGAATCTGCCCGGAAATACCCGGGACTCGCCGCCGAGAGCCCGCGCCCGGGCGTGTCGCCCCGCACCGGCGTGTTCGAGGCCGGTCGAGGGCCGGACATCGTCACGCCCCTGGCGAACATGGGCATCGATCGGCCCATGGGCGCGTTGTGAGCGCATAGAGTCGTTGCGGTCAGGCCTGGTACCGCCGGTGCAGGTGTACGCCGCTCGTGAGGGAGCAGCACATGTTCGAGAGATTTACGGATCGCGCCCGTCGCGTCGTCGTCCTCGCCCAAGAAGAGGCGCGGATGCTGAACCACAACTACATCGGCACGGAGCACATTCTGCTCGGCCTCATCCACGAGGGTGAGGGCGTAGCCGCCAAGGCGCTCGAGTCGCTCGGGATCTCGCTCGACGGCGTCCGCACCCAGGTCACCGAGATCATCGGTGAGGGGCAGCAGGCGCCGAGCGGGCACATCCCGTTCACGCCGCGTGCCAAGAAGGTACTTGAGCTATCGCTCCGCGAGGCGCTGCAGCTCGGCCACAACTACATCGGCACCGAGCACATCCTGCTCGGTCTCATCCGCGAGGGTGAGGGCGTCGCAGCACAGGTGCTCACCAAGATGGGTGCCGACCTGAACAAGGTGCGCCAGCAGGTCATCCAGCTGCTGAGCGGCTACCAGGGTAAGGAGCCCGTCTCCGCAGGCGGTCCCCAGGAGGGCCAGCCCGCGGGCTCGGCAGTGCTCGACCAGTTCGGCCGCAACCTCACCCAGGCCGCGCGCGAGGGCAAGCTGGACCCGGTCATCGGTCGTACGCAGGAGATCGAGCGGGTCATGCAGGTCCTGTCCCGCCGCACCAAGAACAACCCGGTGCTGATCGGTGAGCCCGGCGTCGGCAAGACGGCGGTCGTCGAGGGCCTCGCGCAGGACATCGTCAAGGGTGATGTCCCGGAGACGCTCAAGGACAAGCAGCTGTACACGCTGGACCTCGGCGCGCTGGTCGCCGGTTCGCGTTACCGCGGTGACTTCGAGGAGCGCCTCAAGAAGGTGCTCAAGGAGATCCGCACGCGTGGCGACATCATCCTGTTCATCGACGAGATCCACACCCTGGTGGGTGCGGGTGCCGCCGAGGGCGCGATCGACGCCGCCTCCATCCTGAAGCCGATGCTGGCTCGCGGTGAGCTGCAGACGATCGGTGCCACCACGCTCGACGAGTACCGCAAGTACGTCGAGAAGGACCCGGCCCTGGAGCGTCGCTTCCAGCCGATCCAGGTGTCCGAGCCGTCGCTCGAGCACGCCATCGAGATCCTCAAGGGTCTGCGCGACCGTTACGAGGCGCACCACCGCGTGTCCATCACGGACTCCGCGCTGGTCTCCGCGGCCACGCTCGCCGACCGGTACATCAACGACCGGTTCCTCCCGGACAAGGCGATCGACCTGATCGACGAGGCCGGCGCACGGCTCCGCATCCGTCGGATGACGGCACCGCCGGAGCTCAAGGAGCTCGACGAGAACATCTCCGAGGCGCGCCGCGAGAAGGAGTCGGCGATCGACGAGCAGGACTTCGAGAAGGCCGCCGGCCTGCGTGACAAGGAGAAGCAGCTCACGCAGCTCCGCGCGGACAAGGAGAAGGCCTGGAAGTCGGGCGACCTCGACACGGTCGCAGAGGTCGACGACGAGCTGATTGCCGAGGTGCTGGCGATGTCCACCGGCATCCCGGTCGTCAAGCTCACCGAGGAGGAGTCCAGCCGCCTGCTCCACATGGAGGAGGAGCTGCACAAGCGGGTCGTCGGCCAGGAGACCGCCATCAAGGCGCTGTCGCAGGCCATCCGCCGTACGCGGGCCGGCCTCAAGGACCCGAAGCGCCCCGGTGGCTCGTTCATCTTCGCCGGCCCCACGGGTGTCGGTAAGACCGAGCTCGCCAAGGCCCTCGCGGAGTTCCTGTTCGGTGACGAGGACGCGCTCATCCAGCTCGACATGTCCGAGTTCTCGGAGAAGCACACGGTCTCGCGACTGTTCGGCTCCCCGCCCGGGTACGTCGGCTACGACGAGGGCGGCCAGCTCACCGAGAAGGTGCGTCGCAAGCCGTTCTCCGTGGTCCTGTTCGACGAGGTGGAGAAGGCGCACGCCGACATCTTCAACTCGCTGCTGCAGGTGCTCGAGGACGGCCGCCTCACCGACTCGCAGGGTCGAGTGGTCGACTTCAAGAACACGGTGATCATCATGACCACCAACCTCGGCACGCGGGACATCGCCAAGGGCGTCCAGACCGGCTTCAACTCCGGTGGCGACCTGGTGACCTCCTACGAGCGGATGAAGGCGAAGGTCAACGAGGAGCTCAAGCAGCACTTCCGGCCGGAGTTCCTCAACCGTGTCGACGACACGGTCGTGTTCCCGCAGCTCTCGCAGGACGAGATCATCCAGATCGTCGACCTCGAGATCGCGAAGCTCGACCGCCGTATGCGCGACCGGGACATGGGCCTCGAGCTCACGACCGCCGCCAAGCACCTGCTGGCCGAGAAGGGTTACGACCCGGTGCTCGGTGCCCGTCCGCTGAAGCGGGCGATCCAGCGGGAGATCGAGGACTCGCTGTCCGAGAAGATCCTGTTCGGCGAGCTCACCGCAGGCCAGCTGGTGATCATCGACGGCGTCGGCGAGGGCATCCTCGGCGAGTTCACGTTCCGAGGTGTGGAGCGCGACGAGCGTCGTCGTCCGACCACCGCAGAGCCGCAGTCGGTGCCCGCGGGCGCCGGGCTGGTGCCGCGCGACCTGCCGCCGTCGGGCCAGATGGCTGCCGGCGGGGCGTGATCGCCCGGTAGTCCGGATCGAGCCAGAAGGCCCGGTCGCTCCCGAGAGGGAGCGGCCGGGCCTTTGGCATGCCCGCTGCGGCTGTTCACACAAGGCAACCGACGGAGCTCATCGACTTCGGTCCGTTGCCATGAGATCGGTCCTTCAACCGACCGATCTCATGGCAACCGACCGATCTCGTCCGAGCTGGGCGGCAAGGGACCGATCTCGCGGGCGGTCAGCCTGGTGAGCCTGTCGCCGGCGGCACCGCCAGGCCTGCCGGGAGCAGCCCCGGCAGGACGTCCCGGAGAGCCGCGACCCGTTCGGCGCGGGCCGCTCCGGTGAGCCGCTCCACCGGGGCGGTGATGCTGACCGCCGCGACGGCGCGGCCGGCGCGCAGCAGGGGGGTCGCAATGCAGGCGATGCCCGCCTCGTTCTCCTCGGTCTCGCCGGCGATACCGGAGGTCCGCGCCTCCGAGAGCGCCGTGCGAAGCTGCTCGGGGCCGGTCGCGTCACCCGCGAACCGGGCGAGCGCCGCCTCGTCGAGATCCTGGACCGACAGGAGCGCGCGGCCCAGTGCGGTGGTCGCGGCAGCACGCCGCCGTCCGACGGCGGACCACACGCGGACCGCCCGCTGCGGCTCCACCTTGTCGAGGTAGACCACCTCGCGTCCCGCGAGCACGCCGAGGTGCACCAGCTCGTCGGTCTTCTCGCTGAGCGCGGTCAGGGCCGGGTGCAGCAGGGCGGGCAGGTTCTCCTCCGCCAGGTAGGTGCTCCCGAGGGAGAGCGCCGCGGGGCCGAGGCGGTAGGCGCCGTCCTCCGTCTGCTCGGCGTAGCCGCGGTGGCGCAGCGCGGCGAGCGTGCGGTGCAGGGTCGGCTTGCTGACACCGACGGCCTGCGCGAGAGCGGCCAGCGAGGCACCCCTGGCGCCGAAGCCGGCGAGCGTGTCGAGCGCGAGCAGCGCCTTGTCGACGCTCCCGAGCGGGCTGGCATCCATGGGGCTCCCTCACGTAGCATGCGTTTCGCAGTGAACAACAGTCGTTCACCATAGCGAAACCCTAGTCCACGAAGGAGCCCCATGTCATCCGCGGACAGCACAGTCCTCGAGACCCTCGCCGCCCACCGGCTCGTGCCGGTCGTGGTGGTCGACGGCGCCGATGAGGGCGCACGCTTGGCCGACGCGCTCGTCGCGGGCGGCCTCCCCGTCGCCGAGATCACGCTGCGCCTCGCGGGCGGCATCGACGCCATCCGCGCGGTCGCGAAGAACCAGCCCGACGTCGTCGTCGGCGCGGGCACCGTGACCACCGCCCAGCAGGTGGACGACGTCGTGGACGCCGGCGCGCGCTACATCGTGTCCCCGGGGCTGTCGGCCGCCGTCGTGCGGCGCGCCCAGGAGCACGGCATCCCCGTGCTGCCCGGCGTGGCCACGCCGTCCGAGATCATGGCGGCGCTCGATCTCGGGATTGACGTCGTCAAGCTGTTCCCCGCCTCCGTCGTCGGCGGGCCGGCCGCGATCAAGGCGTTCTCCGCGCCGTTCCCCGGGCTTCGGTTCGTGCCCACGGGCGGGGTGAGCGCCGCCAACCTCGCCGACTACCTGACACTGAAGCCGGTCCTCGCCGTCGGCGGCTCGTGGATGGTGGACCGTGCGCTCGTCACCGCGGGGGACTGGGACGGGATCACCAGCCGTACGCGGGACGCCGTCGCGCTCGCCGCCCAGATCGACTCCCAGGAGAACAACCGATGACCTCGCTCAACGTTCGCCCCGCCACCGAGAGTGCCTACGACGTCGTCGCCCTCGGCGAGGTGATGCTCCGCCTCGACCCGGGCAGCCGCCGGGTCCGCACGGCCCGCAGCTTCGACGTCTGGGAGGGCGGCGGCGAGTACAACGTGGCCCGCGGCCTGCGCCGCTGCTTCGGCCTGCGCGGCGCGATCGTCACGGCCCTCGCCGACAACGAGATCGGCCGGCTCGTCGAGGACTTCATGCTCACCGGCGGCCTCGACACCCAGTACGTGCAGTGGGTGCCGTACGACGGCATCGGGCGCACGGTCCGCAACGGCCTCAACTTCACCGAGCGCGGGTTCGGCGCACGCGGCGCCGTTGGGGTCAGCGACCGCGGCAACACCGCCATCGCGCAGATGAAGCCCGACGACGTCGACTGGGACGCCCTCTTCTCCCGCGGCGTGCGCTGGCTGCACACGGGCGGCATCTTCGCCGCGCTCTCCGAGAGCAGCGCCGATGTCGCGGAGGCCGCGATGGCCGCCGCCCGCCGGCACGGGACCATCGTGTCGTACGACCTGAACTTCCGGCCCTCGCTGTGGAAGGGCATCGGCGGCGAGGAGCGTGCCCGGGAGGTCAACCGGCGCCTGGCCCAGCACGTCGACGTGATGATCGGCAACGAGGAGGACTTCACGGCCTCGCTCGGCTTCGAGGTCGAGGGGGTCGACGAGAACCTCACCGACCTGGACACCGGCGCGTTCCGCGCGATGATCGAGACGGCGTCGGAGGCGTACCCGAACTTCCAGGTGATCGCCACGACCCTGCGCGGAGTGCGGTCGGCGTCGCGCAACGACTGGGGCGCCATCGCCTGGTCGCGCAAGGAGGGCTTCGCCGAGGCCACCCACCGGGCCGACCTGGAGATCTTCGACCGGGTCGGCGGCGGTGACTCGTTCGCCTCCGGTCTGGCCTACGGGCTCATGGAGCTGGGCTCGCTCCAGGAGGCCGTCGAGTACGGCGCAGCGCACGGTGCGCTGGCCATGACCACGCCCGGTGACACCACCATGGTGACGCTCGCAGAGGTCGCGAAGCTCGCCGGCGGAGGAAGTGCCCGCGTACAGCGCTGACCTGCCCATTTGGTGCAAGGATTGGCGGCATGTCGTCCAAGAGCATCCTGTTCATCGGTGGAAGCGGAATCATCAGCCACGCCTCGGTCGCCCGGGCCGCCCGGCTCGGGCACCGAGTGACGGTGCTCAACAGAGGCAGATCGTCCGCGCGCCAGCTTCCGGCCGGTGTGGAGACGCTCGTCGCCGACGCGAACGACGCGCAGGGAGTGGCCGCGGCGCTGGGTGGCCGGGAGTTCGACGTCGTCGCGCAGTTCCGCGCGTTCAGCCCTGAGCACGTGGCGCGCGACGTCGCGCAGTTCGCCGGGCGGACCGGGCAGTACGTGTTCATCTCGTCGGCGTCGGCGTACCAGACGCCACCGGCGCGGCTGCCCGTCCGGGAGTCCACGCCGCTGCGCAACCCGTTCTGGCAGTACTCGCGGGACAAGATCGCGTGCGAGGACGTGCTGGTCCGGGAGTACCGCGAGAACGGGTTCCCCATGACGATCGTGCGCCCGTCGCACACGTACGACCGCACGCTGCTGCCGACGTCGGGCGGCTGGACCGACGTGGCCCGGATGCGCGCAGGGAAGCCCGTGGTGGTCCACGGCGACGGCACCTCGCTGTGGACACTGACGCACACCGAGGACTTCGCCGTCGGGTTCGTGGGCCTGCTCGGCCACCCGCTCGCGATCGGGGAGTCCTTCCACATCACGGGCACGCACGCCCCCACGTGGGACCAGATCTACACCTGGCTCGCCGAGGCAGCGGGCGTGCCGAACCCCGACCTGGTGCACGTCGCGTCCGAGACGATCGCCAGGGTGCTGCCCGACATGGGGCCCGGCCTGGTGGGGGACAAGGCGCACTCGATGGTCTTCGACATCTCCAAGGTGCGGACGCTCGTGCCCGAGTTCGGCACCACGATCACCTACGACGTCGGCGCCACGGAGCAGGTGTCCTGGTATGACGCCCACCCCGAGGCGCGGGTGGTCGACGCCGAGCTGGACGCCGCGTACGACCGGCTCGCGGAGCACGCGCGCTCGATCTGAGCGAGGGCGCTCAGCCGGGCGGGGCCGTCGACTCCCGGACCACGAGCTCGGTCGAGAGGTTGAGCCGGCGCACCTTCGGCGACCTGCCGCCCGCGATGTCGAGGAGGATCTGTGTGGCGGCCGCTCCCATCTCGCGGAGCGGCTGCCGCACCGTGGTGAGCGGCGGGCCGACCCAGGAGGCCAGCGGCAGGTCGTCGTAGCCGACCACGGAGAGGTCCTCCGGCACGCGTAGGCCGAGCTGGTGCGCTGCCCGCAGCACCCCGAGGGCCTGCATGTCGGAGCCGGCGAACACCGCCGTCGGACGGTCGGGCTGCGACAGCAGCTCCAGGCCGTGGTCGAAGCCGGTCTCCACGTAGAAGTTGCCCTCCCGCACGAGCGCGGGATCGGCGACGGCGCCCACCTCCTCGTGCGCGGAGCGGAAGCCGTCCGCCCGGGCGCGGCTGCAGAGCATGTCCCACGGCCCGGTGATCATGGCGATGCGCCGGTGGCCCAGCGCCAGCAGGTGCCGGGTGGCCGCCAGCCCGCCGTTCCAGTTGTCGGAGCCCACGGAGGCGACGTCGGCCGGTGGCTCCCCGTCGGTGTCGATCACCACGTAGGGGATGCCCCGCCGGTCGAGCTGCTGGTGCTGCCCCTCGGACAGGTTCGCGGCGACGAGCAGCACGCCAAGGGGCGGGCGGGCGATGGTCGTGTCGAGCCACCGGGCGGGCGGGCGATGCTCGCCGCCCAGCTCGGACAGGATCACGCTGGTGCGCGACTCGGCGGCCGCGTCCTCGACGCCGCGGATGATCTCCATGGACCAGCCGGAGCCCAGCCGGTGGAAGACCAGGTCGATCAGGGCGGTGCCCGCCGGTGCGGTCGCCGGTCGCCGGCGTCGGTACTGGTGCTTCTCCAGCGCTGCCTCGACGCGGTCGCGGGTGGCGGGGGCGACGTCGGCCCTGCCGTTGAGCACCTTCGAGACCGTGGGCACCGACAGGCCGAGCTCGCTCGCGATCGACGCGATGGTGGGACCTGGCCGTACGTCCGTCATTGCGCAGGCCTTTCGATCCGGGCTCTGAAACTTTCGCTGCCGACGGTACACCAGCGTCGGGTCATCCCGCACTGAAGTTCGACGTAACCACATCGTGACAGTGCCGGCCGTGGGCTGCTCTTGACGATATGACGGTAACCATCCTAATGTCCCAGCCAACGACTCTCGGTAAAGCCGCCGATAGTTTCGAAAACGTTCCACGAAGACGTGGCGCCCTCCTGGTGGGGACCGGCACGGCGAGTGACCGGAGGACTTGATGGCACGAGGCACTGGGACGGTCGACGCCGTTCCCCGGACCGGTGACGGGCTGCCGGGCCGCGGAGCGGGTGGCGCGGTCGGCGGCGTGGGGCCCAGGCCGCCGCAGCAGCTCCGCAACAACGAGACCTGGCGTGTGTCCCTGCGCAGGCACTGGCGCCTGTACACGTTCGTGGTCCTGCCGGTGGTCTTCCTCCTGGTGTTCCGCTACGTGCCCATGATCGGCAACGTCATCGCGTTCCGCAGGTACCGGCCGGGCGGCTCGATGTTCGGCGACGAGTGGGTGGGCCTCTACTACTTCCAGATGTTCATCGGCAGCAAGCCGTTCTGGGACGTCTTCTGGAACACGGTGGTTCTCGGTGGGCTCACCCTGGCGATCTGCTTCCCGCTGCCGATCATCCTGGCGCTGATGCTGAACGAGCTGCGGTCGCGGCTGTTCAAGCGCGTGGTGCAGACCGTCACCTATCTGCCGCACTTCATGTCGATAGTGATCGTGGCGGGAATGGTCTTCCAGCTCACCGCGATCAACGGCACGATCAACCAGATCATCGAGGGGTTCGGCGGTGAAGCCATCCCGTTCATGCAGCGGGCCGACTGGTTCCGGACCATCTACCTGACCTCGGAGGTGTGGCAGACGGTCGGCTGGGGCACCATCCTCTACCTGGCCGCGCTGACCACCATCGACGACCAGCTCTACGAGGCGTCCCGGATCGACGGCGCCAACCGGTGGCAGCAGACCTGGCACATCACGCTCCCCGGCATCCGGCCGACGATGATGGTGCTGCTCATCCTCAACATCGGCAGCTTCATGGCGGTCGGGTTCGAGAAGGTCCTGCTGCTGTACAACCCCCTCACGTACGACACGGCGGACGTGCTCTCCACGTACCTGTACCGCGTGGGGATCGGCGAGGGCGGCAACTACTCGTTCGCCGCCGCGATCGGCCTCTTCGAGGCCTTGATCGGTGTCGCCCTGGTCGTCACGGCCAACCAGATCTCGAAGCGAGCGGTGGGAGCCTCCCTGTGGTGACGACGAACACTCCCGACATCACGGCGGTCAGCCCCGCCACGATCACGGTCAAGGACACGCTCGGTTACCGGGCGTTCCGGATCGTCAACGGGCTCGTGCTGGTGGTGATCACGTTCCTCACGCTGTACCCCTTCCTCAACATGGTGGCGAAGGCGTTCAGCTCCCAGGCGTACATCGCCGCAGGCCAGGTCAACCTGTGGCCGCGCGGGTTCAACCTGACCACGTTCGCGAGCGTGATGGGCGACTCGATCTTCTGGGTCAACTACCGGAACACGGTCGTGTACACGCTGCTCGCCACGGCCATCGCGATGGCGCTGACCACCACCTTCGCGTACGCGCTGTCCAAGCCGTACCTGAAGGGCCGGGGCGTCCTGATCGGCCTGGCCATGGTGACCATGCTGTACGCGGGCGGCCTCATCCCGAACTACCTGCTCATCGATGCCCTCGGGTTCAAGAACACGATGTGGGCGATCGTCGTGCCGGGTGCGATCAACGTCTTCAACCTCCTGGTCATGAAGTCGTTCTTCGACAACTTCCCCAGGGACCTCGAGGAAGCCGCGGAGATCGACGGCATGTCGCAGTTCGGCGTGTTCTTCCGCATCGTGCTCCCGCTGTCCAAGGCGGTCATCGCCACGATGACCCTCTTCTACGCGGTCCAGTTCTGGAACTCGTGGTTCCAGGCGTACCTGTACCTGAACGACCGGGACATGTACCCGGTGACGCTCTACCTGCGCAACCTGCTCGCCGCGGCGACGTCCACGACGGACCTCGGCAGCGACACCGTCCAGATCCAGGCGAACGTCCAGTCCGTGGCGATGCTGCTCACGGTCCTGCCGATCGTCTGCGTGTACCCGTTCATCCAGAAGTACTTCGTGTCCGGCGTGATGCTCGGCTCCGTCAAGGGCTGACCGCACGCCGTCCGGTACACGAGAGCCGTCCCGAACCAGCCTCACCGTCCTGAACGAAGGCGTTCACAACCCGAAGGAGAACCATGAGGATCACCCGCAGACGGGCTGCCGCCAGCTTCGCTGCGTCGGCCCTGGTCGTCACGCTGACGGCGTGCACGACCAGCGGCGGCGGCCAGGAGGAGTCCGGAGCCATCGACATGGAGTCGCAGGTCGGCTACATGGAGGACTTCGAGGTCGGCACCACGTTCAAGGCGACGGAGCCCGTCGACTTCAGCCTGCTGTACCGCGACCACCCCGACTACCCGTTCAAGGAGGACTGGTCGATCGTCCAGCACCTCAAGAACAACCAGAACGTCGAGTTCGAGTACGTCAACGTGCCGCTCGCCGACCTCGCGACACGGCGGTCCGTCCTCATCAGCTCGGGGGACGCGCCCGACATCATGCCCTCCATCTACGCGGGCGAGGAGACGCAGTTCCGGAACGCCCTGCTGCCGATCTCGGACTACGTGGAGCACATGCCCAACTTCCTCGACAAGATCGAGAAGTGGGGGCTCGAGGCCGAGGTCGAGCAGCTGCGCCAGGAGGACGGCAAGTACTACATCCTCCCGGGCATCCACGAGATCGCGAAGCCGCAGTACTCCATCGCTGTCCGCTCGGACCTGTGGGAGAAGGCCGGGATCACCGAGGACCCCGAGACCTGGGACGAGTTCAAGGAGCAGCTCGCGGCCGTCAAGGAGGCCAACCCCGAGATCGACTACCCGTTCAGCGACAAGTGGTCGATCAACAGCCCCATGGAGCAGACGCTCAACGCCGCGGCCCCCAACTTCGGGACCTCCGCGGGCACCGGCTTCATCAACGGCCTCTGGTGGGACGAGGAGGCCGGCGAGTTCACCTACGCCGGAGCCAGTGACGGCTACCGCGACCTGGTGACGTACTTCGCGTCGCTCGTCGAGGACGGCCTGATGGACCCGGAGTCCGTCACCCAGGAGATGGAGCAGGGCGAGCAGAAGTTCGCGTCCGGCAGCGTCGCCGCCATCAGCTCGAACGACCAGGAGCTGGTGAAGTACCGCGACAACTTCGAGCAGCTCGGCAACAAGGACGCCGAGGTGCACCAGATCGTGGTGCCCGCGGGCCCCTACGGCAGCTACCTCGCCGCGGGCTCGCGCCGTGAGTCGGGCATCGTGTTCGGCGCCGAGGCGGCGAAGGACGACGACTTCCTCGCGATGCTGCAGTTCGTCGACTGGCTGTACTACTCCGACGAGGGCCTGGAGTTCGCCAAGTGGGGCGTCGAGGGCGAGACGTTCGAGCGGGAAGGCGACAAGCGCGTCCTCAAGGAGGACATCGACGTGAACGGGCTCAACCCCGGCGCGCCCAAGGAGCTCCGCAAGGACTTCGGCTTCCACAACGGCGTCTGGCTGCTCGCCCACGGGTCCACCGAGGACCTCGACAAGTCGATGCTGCGTGACGAGGTGGTCGAGTTCCTCGACGGCATGAACGCGAAGGAGGAGCTGCCCCTTCCGCCGTCCATCACGTACGACGAGATGGAACAGGAGCAGGCGACGCTCTACCAGACGAACCTGCAGGACACCGTCTACCAGAACACCGCGCAGTTCATCGTCGGTGAGCGGCCGCTCAGCGAGTGGGACGACTACGTCGCCGAGCTCGAGGCGGCAGGCATGACCGACTACGTCGAGCTGGCCAACGGCGCTCTCGACGGTGGCGAGTGACCGTCACCCGACCCTGACCCAGGCGTGCGGGCCGTCGTCGACGACCCGCACGCCTGTGCACGCCGGACGAGCTAGCCCGGACGACCACGCCCCGAACCACCGAGGAGACCCGTGCCCCGCACCATCGTGCCGACCGAGGCCGCCGGAACACTCAGCGACGCCTGGCGCACCTGCGTCGGCACGGGCCGGTTCGGTCTCGCGCTGCGCAAGGACTACCAGGACTCCCTGGCCCTGGTGCAGCGCGAGATCGGGTTCCGGTACATCCGCGGCCATGGCCTCCTGCACGACGACGTCGCCGTCCACCGGACGTACGACGCCGGCGGCCACCGCGGCACCGCCTACGTGTTCACCTACGTGGACCAGGTGGTCGACGCCTACCTGGGGCTCGGGATCAAGCCGTTCCTCGAGCTCGGGTTCATGCCCAGCGGGCTCGCGTCCGGCGACCAGACGGTGTTCTGGTGGCTGGGCAACGTCACCCCGCCCCGGGACCACGCCGAGTGGGCGAGCCTGGTGCGGGCGCTCCTGCGGCACCTCATCGACCGGTACGGCGTCGCCGAGGTGCGCACCTGGCCCGTCGAGGTGTGGAACGAACCCAACCTCCCCCAGTTCTGGAAGGACGCCGACCAAGCGGCCTACTTCCGGCTCTACGAGACGTCGGTCCGGGCCGTGCGGGACGTCGACGCGTCGATCCAGGTGGGTGGCCCCGCCATCTCCCCGGGAGCTGACGACTGGTGGGAGCCCTTCGCGGAGTTCGTCACCGCGCGCGACCTGCCCGCCGACTTCCTGTCCGTGCACGCCTACAGCTCCGGGCCCGCCCAGCACGTGCCGTTCGGCGTCTACCAGACGCTCCAGCGGCCCCAGCACCTGCTCGACCAGTTCGCCAGGCCGCGCAAGATCCTCGCCGGGACGGCGCTCGCGGACCGGCCGCTGCACGTCACCGAGTTCAACACGAGCTACCGCCCCGACAACCCGGTGCACGACACGGCGTACAACGCCGCCTACCTCGCCCCGGTGCTCGCGGAGGGCGGCGAGCACGCTGACTCGTTCTCGTACTGGACGTTCAGCGACGTCTTCGAGGAGGCGGGTGTGCCGGCGTCGTTCTTCCACGGCGGGTTCGGGATGCTGACCCACCGGCAGGTGCGCAAGCCGACCTTCCACCTGTACGCCTTCATGGCGCGGATGGGGCCGGAGATCCTCGCTCGTGGGGTCGACCACCTGGTGACCAGGCATCCTGCCACCGGTCAGGTGACGGTGCTCGCCTGGCAGCCGGTCGGCGGGACCGACGACGCAACCGAGCCGGCCCGGCACGAGCTCCGGCTGAGCGTCCCGGTCGCTACCTCGGCGAGTGGGAGGGTGTTCACCATGCGGTACGACGTCGATGAGGTCGCCGGGAATGCGTGGGCGGCCTGGCGCGAGATGGGGCGGCCCGCGTCGCCGTCGGGCAGACAGCTGGACGCGCTGCGCGATGCGAGCGAGCCCGCGCGTCGGGCGCACTCGCTACCGGTCGGCGACGATGGCCGGGTGGACCTCGACCTGACGATCGGGCGGCACGGCGTCACACTGGTGACCCTCGACGCCGTACGCGACGAGACCCCGTCCTGGCTCGACGACACCCGGATCCTGGGCCGTGGCTGAGCGCCGGGAGTTCGGTGACGGTCCGCTGGGGCGGGCGGCGAACGCGATCTACTGGTATCTCGTGGTCGAGCTGCTGCTCGTGCTGACGTCGTTGCCGGGCCTGGTCGCGCTCGCGCTGCTGGACCGGTCGCCGGGCAACGTCCCGTTCGTGGTGCTGTGCCTGCTGCCGCTGGGGCCGGCGGCGTCGGCCGGGCTGTTCGCGCTGCGTGACCGGGCCACCACCGACGCACTGACCCCGGCGTCCTCCTTCTGGCGGGGGTACCGCCTGAACTGGGCCGACGTCCTCCGGGTGTGGACTCCTGCGCTCGTGGTGCTCGGCATCCTGGGCTTCTCGCTGGCGAACCTCGGTGCGTCGGGGGTGCCCGCGTGGTACACGCCAGCCCTTGTCGTCATCGGCGCGGGACTGCTCCTGTGGACGGTGAACGTGCTGGTGATCGTCTCGTTCTTCGGCTTCCGGGCACGAGACTCGGCTCGGCTCGCCGCCCACTACCTCGCGGCTCGTCCGCTGGTCACGCTGGGGAACCTCTCCTTGCTCGTGCTCGCGGGGGGAGTGATCGTGCTGACCACCGAGGTGCTGTTCGGTCTTGTCGCGGTGGTGTGGCTCGCTTTCGTGCTGCGCAACGCGGCCCCTCTGCTGGCCGACGTCGAGGAGCGGTTCACCGGCGGATCCTGACCGGGTCGCGTGTGCAACATTGTCCGATCTGTGGCGTTGCGCCACAGTGAGCGCATGGTGATCAAGCAGGGGGACCCGGCACGACTGACCTACCGCTATCTGCGCATAGCGATCGTGGCGGGGGTGCTGGTGCTGTTCGTGTCGCTGACGATGCAGATAGCCGCCGACCACAGAAGGCTCGGCTCCGGCGAGGAGTGGTGGCACGCGTCGATCAGCGCGTACTTCTACTCGCCCGTGCAGAGCATCTTCGTGGGCACGCTGGTGGGTATCGGCACGTGTCTGATCGCGATCAAGGGCAGGCACGGGGCCGAGGAGGTGCTGCTCAACTTCGCGGGCATGTTCGCGGTCCTCGTGGCGCTGATCCCGACGCCGCTCGACGCCGCGATGTGCGGCGAGGAGCCGTACTGCCTCGACGTGCCGGAGCGGGTGGGCAACAACGTAGGCACGCTGCTCCTCGTCGGTGGCGTGGTCCTGGTGCTGGCGACCTGGCCGCGGCGACGTGACCTGGGCGGCCGCGTGGGCTGGGACCTCTGGCTCACGTGGCTGACCTGGGCAGGGACGGGCGTGTGGCTGCTGGTGTGGCCCGCGAGCTTCCTGGAGTCGGCGCACTACACGGCGGCGGTCCTGCTGTTCGCCTGCCTCGTGGCCATCGCCTGGATCAACGGCTCGGACCACGCGATCACGACCCAGACGCTAGAGCGGCTGCGGGGTATGTCGGCCCGGGCGTACCGGGTCTGGTACCGCTGGATCGCGGCGGTGATGGCCGCCGTGCTGGTGGTGGGCCTGGCGACCATGGTGGTCCTCGACCGGTTCCTGCCGGACCTGTTCCCGCAGACGCTGTTCGTGGTCGAGACGGCGTTGATGCTGATCTTCGCGCTCTACTGGGCGCTGCAGACCATCCAGTTCTGGGACACCGGCCTGCCGGCTCGTGCCCAGGTGGAGGCCGTGAAGGTTCCCGGCGACACGGCGTCGTAGGGGCCGGGTGCGAGCGGGACGTCGTCGCCTTACGGTCGAGAAGAGGTGGTGTGGTCGTCCGTGAGGTCGCGCCGCCGCACCATCCAGCCGGAGGGAGTCCAGCATGAGCGAGAACGAGAACTACCGGACCGACGACGTGCCGACGCCGCAGGCCAATCCCGGACCGCGCGTCGATCCCGTCACCGCCGACGACGACGTACAGGGCAGCAGCAACCCCGGACCGCGTGACGTGCCGGGGCAGGACGACGACCTCGACCGCACGACCGAGGACCCGGCAGGGGAGAGGGCGATCCCCGGCGAGCACCCGAAGGACGACCCCGACCTGGAGGGCGAGGAGCGGTTCGACGCGGGCTGATGCCCGGGGCTAGTCCTTCGAGCTCGCTCGGAGGACTAACGTCGTGGCATGGTCATGCGCTCGATCATCCTGTTCGTCGCCGCCGCCGTGTTCGAGATCGGCGGCGCCTGGCTCGTGTGGCAGGGCGTCCGTGAGCACCGGGGCTGGCTGTGGATCGGTGCCGGAGTGATCGCGCTGGGCCTGTACGGCTTCTTCGCGACCCTCCAGCCCGACGCCAGCTTCGGCCGCATCCTGGCGGCCTACGGCGGCGTCTTCGTGGCCGGCTCCCTGGCCTGGGGCATGGTCGTCGACGGCTTTCGCCCCGACCGCTGGGACATCGTCGGGGCGCTGATCTGCCTGGTCGGCGTCTCGGTGATCATGTACGGACCGCGCGGGGTGACGGACTAGTCCGCGTCCGGCGCCTGGCCGAACATCGAGCGGGTGACCGCTGCGATGAGTTTCCCGCCACTCGCTCGTCGGGTTTGGTAGCGGTGCCGCGGACTCCGTCCTCGAAGGGGGATGGACTCGGGCCGCTTCCATCCAACCCGAGGAGCGCGATCATGAAGGACCCGATCACCACCATCGACGCCCGGTTCAGCGACCCCTACGCCGAGCCGACCAGCTGGCAGGCCACGCAGGAGGTGCTCGAGAACGCCCAGATGGCCTGGGTGACCACCGTGCGCGCCGACGGGCGCCCGCACGTCGCGCCACTGGTCGCCGTCTGGCTCGACGGGGCACTGCACTTCACGACCGGACCCGAGGAGCAGAAGGCGGTCAACCTGGCGGTCAACCCGAACGTCGTGCTGACCACCGGACGTGACACCTGGGACGAGGGCGTGGACGTCGTGGTCGAGGGTCCTGCCGTCCGCGTGACCGACCGGGAGGCGCTGGCGCGGCTCGCGGCGGCCTGGCGCACCAAGTGGGACGGCCGGTGGGTCTACGAGGTGGGCGACGGCGTGTTCCTCAACGACGTCGCCGGCCCCGCGCTCGTGTTCGCCGTGGAGCCCACCAAGGTGCTGGCCTTCGGCAAGGGCACCTTCAGCCACACGCGGCACGTCCCGCGACCGGCCTGACGGAGCGCCTAGGGGTATATCGTGCGGCCCCGCTCGTCCGGCACGCCCGACTTCCGCAGGAAGTAGGTGTTCACCTGGTCGCGCCACTCGGTGGCGGAGCGGAGCTGCTCCGCGAACCGGTCCGCGACGCGCTCCGAGAGACGAGGGTCCACGAGCTTCGAGACCGCCGACCACGCGCGGATCATCGCCTCGACCCGTTCGACGCCCTCGAAGTGGGTGTCGTAGACGTGCTGGATCACGGTCTTCCCGCCGTGCAGCACGTGCGAGTACGGCACGTGGTGGAAGAACAGCAGCAGCTCGTCCGGGCAGGTGGACAGCGACTCGTAGGTCTCGCGCCAGGGCGACGGGTACTGGCTCGCGTAGCCGGTGCCGCTCCGCGCGGTCCGGTCGACGCCGATCCCGTCCCGGTCCGCGAAGTGGTAGGTGCCCCACGGGGTGTACTCGTACCCGTCGACGTCGGGCCCGTAGTGGTGGCCGGGGCGCACCATGAAGCCCACGCCGAGCGGCGCCGTGTACTGCTCGTACGTCTCCCAGGACCGGTCGAGCACCGCGTGCACCGCCTGCCGGACGGCCTCGGGGGCGCCAGGGAAGGTGAGGCCCACCCACTCGTCGAGCACCGTGGCCGGGTCAAGAGCCGGGTCCCAGCACAGCCGTCCGTACGCGTAGAGGTTGGCCTGGGCGAACGGGTGCCCGGTCCAGAACTCGTCGTCGCCCACGTTCGAGACGGCGGCGAAGCCGCCGGCGGGCTCCTGCCACGTGCCGGTGCCCGGGTCCTCGGCGGCCTTGCCACGGCCGGTCGCGAGGTCCGCGACGGTGGGGGAACCGCCGTCCCCTCCGGCCCGGTCCCAGAACCGGAACCCGAGGATCTGGCTCCACTGCGGCCCGAGGTAGACGGCGTGCTTCTGCTGACCCGTGTACTCCTGGGTGACCTGCAGCTCCAGGGCGATCCGGGTACGGGGCATGGCGGCAAGGACCGGCGAGACCGGCTCCCGCACCTGGAAGTCGAGCGGGCCGTACTTGACCTGCACGATCACGTTGTCCGAGAAGGTGCCGTCCAGCGGCTGGAAGTGGTCGAAGGCCGCGCGGGCGCGGTCGGTGGACCGGTCGCGCCAGTCCTGCCTGTGGTCGTAGACGAAGGCCCGCCAGTGGATCAGGCCGTCGTACGGTTCGACGGCCGCAGCCAGCATGTTCGCGCCGTCGGCATGCGTGCGCCCGTAGGCGAACGGGCCCGGCTGGCCCTCGGAGTCGGCCTTGACCACGAACCCGCCGAAGTCCGGTATCGCGTCCCACACCCGACCCGCCGTACGCACCCACCAGTGCGCCACACCCGGGTCGAGCGGGTCCGACGTGGCGAGGCCGCCGAGCGTGATCGGCGAGGCGAACGACACCGACAGGTGCACCTGGATGCCCCAGCGCCGGAAGACGGCGGCGATCCGCACGACGTCGCCCAGGTCGTCGGTCAGCAGCCGCGCCTCGCGCTCGTGCACGTTGACGTTGTTGATCGCGACCCGGTTGATCCCGACGGCGGCCAGCAGCCGTGCGTACCGCTCGACCCGCGACAGGTCCGCGCGGACGAAACCGTTGTCGTAGAAGATGGAGCCGCCCGAGTACCCACGTTCCACCTGGCCCATCACAGGATGCGCGTCAACGTTGTCCCAGTGGTCGAGCATCCGCAGGCCGGTCGCGGGGGCGTGCGTCTCGTCGGTGTCCGGCCCCTCGAACGCCGCCTCGCCCAGGCGCACCACGTGGAACAGGCCGTGCAGCAGCCCGGCATCGGTCTCCGCCTGCACGACGACGGCGCCCGCCTCGCGCGTGAACCGGAAGCTCTCGTCGATCGAGTGGTCTGCCGACGAGGCGTCGAAGTGCGCAAGCGTCAGCACCAGCTCGGCGTCAGCCACGCCGTCGCCCACCTCGAGGCGTGAGAACGAACCGCCGAACCGCGCCGTCGCGGCCGCCACCTCTTCCGCGACCGTGCCCGCGAGGACGCCGTCGCCGGCCACCACCACGCGGCGGCTGCCGATCGCGGCGAACGCGTCGTCGGGCAGCCAGGCCGGATGGGGCACGGAGCGCTGAGTATCACCGGTCATGGATCGTCCCGTCCGTCTTGCGGTTGATATGCAGATATGTGGGGGCGTGCTTGAACTGTGCCTCAGCGAACTGCCCCAGGTCCACCCCGGACCAGGGTTCGCGGCGAGGATGCGAGGGGTCTGCCGCGCGGCGACCGGCGGTCCGCCGCCCATACGCTGTTCGCATGACTGCTCGGCCGCTTCCACACACCACCCCTGTCAGTGCCGACCTGCTGCGCGGCGCACCCGAGCTGGAGCAGACGCCGACCGGCGTGCGCGTGCACCGGCTGCCGGCCCGGGCGCTCGCCCAGGCCGCCGACCCCCAGCTCGCCATGGTCGAGTCGCAGCCGTCCGGGGTGCGGCTCGCCGTCACCACCGCCGCCACGAGCATCGAGCTGCGGGCGCTCGCCACCCGGTTCGGCTTCCGCGGTGCTCCCGCGCGCCCCCTCGGCGTCTTCGACCTGGTCGTCGACGGTCGGCTGGTCGGGCAGGGGAGCCTTGCCTCGGCCACCGTCGTGACGATCGACATGGCCACCGGGGCGCGCGAGGTCGCGGAGGGCGGCGTCGACGGCGTCCGGTTCGACGGGCTGCCCGACGGCGAGAAGTCCGTCGAGCTCTGGCTGCCCCACAACGAGACGGTCGAGCTCGTCGAGCTGCGCACGGACGCGCCGGTGCATGCCTCGGCGGACCGGCGGCCCGTGTGGCTGCACCACGGCAGCTCGATCAGCCAGGGCTCCAACGCGCTGCGGCCTACGGGCATCTGGCCGGCGGTCGCGGCGTCCCTCAGCGGCGTCGATCTGGTCAACCTCGGGTTCGGCGGGAGCGCGCTGCTCGACCCGTTCACGGCCCGCGCCATGCGCGACACCCCCGCCGACCTGATCAGCCTGAAGATCGGCATCAACCTCGTGAACGCCGACCTCATGCGCCTGCGCGCGTTCGGCCCCGCCGTCCACGGATTCCTCGACACCGTGCGTGACGGACACCCGGACACGCCCCTGCTGGTCATCTCACCCATCCTCTGTCCGATCCACGAGGACACACCTGGCCCCGGCGCCTTCGACACCGACGCCCTCGCCGAGGGGCAGCTCCGGTTCCGCGCGACCGGCGACCCCGCCGAGCGCGCGGCAGGCAAGCTCACCCTCACCGTCATCCGCGAACAGCTCGCCCGCATAGTGAGCGAGCGTGCCGCGGGCGACCCGAATCTCCACTACCTCGACGGCCTCGAGCTGTACGGCCACGCCGACGCCGAGGAGCTGCCCCTGCCCGACCGGCTCCACCCGGACTCCGCCACGCACCGCCGCATCGGCGAACGTTTCGCGAAGCTCGCGCTCGCTCCGGGCGCTCCGCTGGACCCGGTGCGCGGCTGACCCGGTGCCTGCGGGCCCGGCACGCTCGGGTCAGCGCGGCGCGTACGCCTGCTTCGGCAGGTGGTAGGCCAGGTCGGCCGCGGTGTCCACCGCCTCGTCCAGGTCGAGGCGATGCTCCGCCACCAGCCGGGCCAGGTAGCCGGCGTCGACCCGGCGGGCCAGGTCGTGGCGTGCGGGGATCGAGCAGAACGCCCGGGTGTCGTCGACGAAGCCCGACATGTTCGAGAACCCCGCGGTCTCCGTCGCCGACTCCCGGAACCGGCGCATCGCGTCCGGCGCGTCCAGGAACCACCAGGGCGCACCGAGCCGGAGCGCGGGGTACACGCCCGCCAGCGGCGCCAGCTCGCGCGAGTACACGTCCTCGTCGACGGTGAACGCGATCATCCGGAAGCTCGCCGAGTTGCCGAACGCCTCCAGGACCGGCCGCAGGCCGCGCGCGAACTCGGTGACGACGGGGATGTCGTACCCCTTGTCGGGTCCGAACGTCGCGGCGACGGCCGGGTCGTGATCCCGGAGCACACCGGGATGGAACTGCATGACCAGGCCGTCCTCCACGGACATCGCCGCCATCTGGAACAGCATGTGCGCGGAGAACGCCGACTCCTCCGCGGTGCTGATCCCCGACCCGTCGGAGCCGCCCTGCAGCGCCTTCTCGAACAGGCTGCTCGCGACGTCGTCGGGAAGCGGGGTCGTTTCCGCGCTGAGGTGGCCGTGGTCGGTGGCGAGGCCACCGGCCGCGACGAAGGCCGCGCGGCGCTCGCGGAGCGCCGCCAGGTAGCCCGCGTAGGTATCGGTCGCGATGCCCGACGCCGTGGCGAGGCGCTCCAGGTCGCCGTGCCAGGTCGCCCGGGCGGGATGCAGCAGCGGGTCCGGACGGAAGGTCGGCAGCACGCGGCCCGGCAGCTCGGCGGCGAGGCGGGCGTGCTCGTCGAGCGTGCTCCAGGCAGGGTCGGTGGTGCCGATGATCTCGATGCCGAACCGGTCGAGGAGGGCGCGCGGCCGGAACGCCGGGTCGGCCAGGGTCTCAGCGATCTGGTCGTAGATCTGGTCGGCGGTCTCGGCGGAGGGCCGCACCGTGACGCCGAAGATCTCGACGAGCTCATGCTCCATCCAGTACCGCGTGGGCGTGCCGCGGAAATGCTTCCAGCCCGCGCAGAAGCGCCGGAAGATCTCGCGCGGGTCCGACTCGAACCCCGGCCCGTCGGCCGGCCCCACACCCAGCTCCGGAAGCTGCGCACCCTGCGAGACGAGCATCCGCGTCAGGTAGTGGTCGGGCACCACGAGGAGCTGCGCCGGGTCGGGGAACGGCTCGTCGTCGGCGAACGCCGTGACGTCGACATGGCCGTGCATCGACACGATCGGGAGGTCGCGCACCGCCTCGTAGATCTCGCGCGCGATCGGCCGCGTCACGGGGTCGGCGGGCAGTGCTCGGTCAGGGTGCAGGGTCCATGCGGTCATTCGTGTGCTCCTGGCGTCATTGCCGGGCCGGTCGGGCGGCCGGACGGAGAGTGGTGCGAACGTTTGCACTCTAACCTAGGGTATGGTGCAAACGTTTGCAGCGTCGCAACGGTCACAAGGAGGTGCCATGGTCACGGTGCACGACGTCGCTCGCGCGGCTGGGGTCTCGATCTCCACGGTGTCCCGCGCCCTCGCTTCCCCGGAACGTGTGGCCGCAGAGACCCGCGACCGGGTCACCCGCATCGCTACCGAGCTCGGCTACCGGCCCAACCAGGCGGCGAGCGGCCTGCGGATGGGGCGCACGCACGCCGTCGGCCTGCTGGTGCCCGACCTGGAGAACCCCTACTTCGCCACCGTGACCAAGGCCGTGCAGGCGCGTGCCCGCGCGGAGGGCTACGAGGTCTTCGTCGCCGACTCCGACGAGGACCCGGATGTCGAGGCCGAGCTGATCGGCGCCCTCGCCGCCCGGACGGACGGCCTGGTCGTCGCCTCGCCGCGGTCGGGCGACGCGGAGCTGAGCGCGGCGCTGGTGGGCGTGACCGCCGTCCTGGCCAACCGGGAGCTGGCAGGCGGCTCCGGCGCCGAGCCGCTGGAGATCCCCTGCGTCTCGGTGGACGACGCCGACGGCGTGGCCCAGGTGCTCGGGCACCTGTACGCGCTCGGGCACCGGAAGGTGGGCGTCGCGGCCGGTCCGTCGTCGTCGTGGTCGGGCAGCCGCCGCGTCGCCGGGCTGAAGGCCGCCGCTGAGCTGCGGGACGTCGAGCTGGTGGAGCTCGGCACCTTCCAGCCGTACTTCGCGGGCGGCACCCAGGCAGCCGACTACGCCCTGGCGAGCGGCGTGACCGCCGTCGTCGCGTTCAACGACCTCATGGCGCTCGGGATCCTGGACCGGCTCCGGCACCGCGGGGTGGACGTACCGGGCGAGATGTCCGTCGTCGGGTTCGACGACGTCCAGCTCGCCACCCTCGTCTCGCCCGCGCTCACGACGGTGCACGCGCCGCTCGCCCGGCTGGGCCGCCGCGCCGTCGACCTGCTGCTGGCGCGCCTGCGCGGCGGGACGTCGGCCAGCTCACAGCTCCCCGTGGAGCTCACGATTCGCGGGTCCACAGGACCCGTACCTGCCGGGCCGGCCAACTGACGCCCGTCCCGGCAACACACCCTGGGCGAAGGAGCCCGAGAGAGAGGAAGGCACCATGCGCACCTCGAAGAAGGCTGTGGCGCTCGCCGGCGTCGCGGCACTGACCCTGCTGACCGCCTGCACCCCGCCCGCGCCCCCCGGCGGCGAGAGCGGCGGAGCCGTCACCGACGCGGCGGACGTCCCCGACACGCCCTCCGAGCCCGTCACGCTGAACATCCTCGACGTCGCGGGCAACCAGCGGCTCACCGAGGGCATGGTCGACGAGTTCGTCGAGAACAACCCGGACGTCATCGAGTCGGTCACCTGGGAGACCGGCGGTGCGCCCGACGTCACGGGCATCGTCAAGCCGCAGGTCGACAGCGGCAACCTGTCCATCGACGTCGTCTTCACCGGCAACGACGGCCTGGCCGCGGGCATCAGCCAGGACCTGTGGCTGCCGATCGTGGACGACTACGGCGACCGCGTGTCGAACCAGGAGAACTACCTGGAGCCGGCCGCGAAGATGCAGGAGCTCGCCCAGGGCTTCGGCGTGGTGACGACGTACTACCCGTCGGGGCCGCTGCTGCAGTACGACCCCGACGTCGTCGACGCGCCGCCCGCGACCCCGGACGAGCTGCTGGCGTGGGCGAAGGCCAACCCCGGCAAGTTCGGGTACGCCCGCCCCGCGAACTCCGGTCCCGGCCGGACGTTCCTCATGGGCCTGCCCTACATCCTGGGTGACGAGGACCCGACCGACCCCGAGAACGGCTGGGACAAGACCTGGGCGTACCTCAAGGAGCTCGGCGAGTACGTCGACACCTACCCGACGGGCACCGGCCAGGTGGTGACCAACATGGCCGACGGCACCTGGGCGATGATCCCCACGACCACCGGCTGGGAGATCGCGCCGCGCGCCGAGGGCCAGCTCCCGAACAAGCTGCAGGCCGCCGCGTTCGACGACTTCACCTGGGTGACCGACGCGCACTACGCGGCCATCCCGAAGGGGCAGAGCGCGGACAAGATCAGCGCGATCATGCTCCTGCTGCAGGACATGCTCACGCCCGAGCAGAACGCCAAGGCGTACGACGCCGGCTACTTCTACCCCGGCCCGGCCGTCGAGGGCGCCACGCTGGACCTTGCGCCGCAAAAGTCGCAGGACGTGATCGACGAGTTCGGCCGCCCGATGTTCGACGAGCTCATCGAGTCCCAGGACGCCGTCGTGCCGCTCGACGCCGAGTCGATGGTCAAGGCGTTCGACATCTGGGACCGCGAGGTCGGCGGCGGCAAGGTGGAGGAGGTGTCCTGAGGTGAGCGACTTCGATTCCCTGGAGCTGCGCGGTGTCGGACGGCGGTTCGGCGGGGTGGACGCGCTGTCCGACCTGAACCTGACGATCAGGTCCGGCGAGTTCGTCGCCCTGCTCGGACCGTCGGGCTGCGGCAAGTCGACAGCGCTGAACTGCCTCGCTGGCCTGCTCCCGCTGACGCACGGCGAGATCCTGCTCGACGGCAAGCGCATCGACACCCTGCCGCCCGAGCGTCGCGGGTTCGGGATGGTCTTCCAGTCCTACGCGCTGTTCCCGCACCTGTCCGTGGAGAAGAACGTCGCGTTCGGCCTGCAGATGCAGGGTCGGCCCCGGGCCGAGATCGACTCGCGGGTGCGCGAGGCGATCAAGCTCGTCAAGCTCGGCGAGCACGCGAGGAAGCTGCCGGGCCAGCTCTCGGGCGGGCAGCAGCAGCGCGTCGCGATCGCGCGCGCCGTGGTGCTCGAACCCTCGCTCGTGCTCATGGACGAGCCCCTGTCGAACCTCGACGCGAAGCTCCGCCTCGACATGCGCACGGAGATCCGGCGTCTGCACCAGTCGCTGGGACTCACGACCATCTACGTGACGCACGACCAGGAGGAGGCACTGTCGCTGGCCGACCGCCTCGTCGTCATGCGGGAGGGTCGCGTGCAGCAGGTGGGCACGCCCGACGAGCTCTACGAGAGCCCGACGAGCTGGTACGTCGCGGACTTCATGGGGTACCGCAACATCCTGACCGCGACCGTCGTCTCGGCGGCAGGGGGCGAGGTGGTGGTCGCCCTCCCCGGGACGGCCGACGGCGGGGTGCGGCTCACGGGGCGTGCGGTCGGCGCCCTGAGCGCGGGGGACCAGGTGCGGGTGGCGATCCGGCCGGAGGACTTCGTGGTGGAGCAGGGCGAGCCCGCATCGACCAGCGGAGCGGGCGCCGTTCCCGGCACCGTCGCCGTGGTCGAGTACCACGGCCGCGAGCACGCCGTCGGGGTCCAGGCCGGCGACACGATGCTGCACGCCAGGACGCCGTCGGCCCCGCAGGTCGGCAGCGCCGTCCGGCTGACGGCGCCGGTCGAGCGGGTGCTGGTGTTCCCGGAGTCGCTGGACGCCGTCGTGCCGGTGGAGGTGGCGGCATGAGCTCGAGCGGGGGCGGGCCGCGGGCCGGGCGCGCCACCGCGAGCCTGCGGCACCGCCTGGCCGAGCGGGGCGTCGACCCGACCCTGCTCCTGCTGGTGCCCGGCCTCGTCGTGGCGGTCGCGCTGTTCGTGTACCCGTTCTCGTACGGGATAGGGCTCACCGTCCAGCCCACCGCGGCGATGCGGGAGCAGTGGGGCGGCGGCATCTTCGCGAACTACGTGGCGTTCTTCCGCGACCCGTTCGTGTTCGACTCCGTCGGGATCACCATGCGGCTCGCGCTCCCCGCAGCCCTGTTCAACGTGCTGGCGTCGGTGCCGGTCGCGATGGTGCTGCGGCACCGGTTCCGCGGCAAGCGCCTGCTGACGTCGCTGCTGGTGCTCCCCATCACGCTGGGCACGGTGCTCACGGCGCAGGGGCTGCTGATCTTCGCCGGACGGCAGGGCTGGATCAACCGGACGCTGCTGGAGATCGGCCTGATCGAGGAGCCGCTCAGGCTGGTGAACAACTACCTGGGCGTCATGTTCTCCCTGGTCATCACCGGCTTCCCGTTCGCATTCCTGCTCATCTCGTCCTACCTGTCGGGCATCGACCCGTCGCTGGAACGGGCGGCCAAGACGCTCGGCGCGGGCTGGTGGCAGCGGTTCCGGCGGATCATCCTGCCGCTGCTGGCGCCGGGCCTCGCGACGACGTTCGTGCTGACGTTCGTGCTCGCCTTCTCCGTGTTCCCGTCGGCGCGGCTCGTCGGTGACGCCATGGGCGAGACCCGGGTCATGTCGCTCATGGCGTTCCGGGCGTTCGGCGAGCAGAACGACTATGCGATGGCGTCCACCATCGCGCTGATGATGGGCGCGGTCGAGCTCATCGTCGTGGTGGCCGTGCTGGGCCTGCGGTCGCTGCTGTACCGAGGGACGACCGGAGGGAAGGGCTGATGGCCACCGCAACGCTCGAAAGGCCGATCGCCGCCCGGCCGTCCACCTGGTTCGTCTGGGCAGGCATGACCGCGTTCGGGGTGTTCCTGCTGGGCATCCTCGTCGCGGTCGTCGTCGACTCGTTCGGGCGGCAGTGGTTCGACACGTGGCTGCCAGAGGGCCTGACCACCGAGCGCTACACGGAGGCCTGGGACCGGTTCGCGCTGGGCGAGGTCGTCGGCGTCACGGTCGGCGTGGCGGCGCTCGTCGTCGTCATCTCCGTGGCCGTTGGCGTGCCCGCCGCGTACGTGCTCGCCCGCCGCGACTTCCCCGGCAAGCGCGCGATCATGCTGCTGTTCCTGCTGCCGGTGCTCATGCCGCCCATCACCTACGGCATCCCGCTCGCGACGGTCATGTACTCCTTCGGCCTCGGGCGCACGCTGACCGCCGTCGTCCTGGTCAACCTCGTCCCGTCCGTGCCGTTCGTGATCCTGACCATGACGCCGTTCATCGAGCAGATCAACCCGGCCATCGAGTCCGCCGCCCGGATGTGCGGGGCGCGAACCCGGCAGGTGTTCACGCGGGTCCTCGCCCCGCTGCTCGTGCCCGGTATCCTCGCCGCGGCGATCCTCGTGCTCGTCCGGACCGTCGGGCTGTTCGAGCTGACGTTCCTCGTGTCCGGCCCTGGATCGGACACACTCGTCGTAGCGATCTACCGTGGCATGACATCCGCCGGCGGTGGTGAGGCGAGACAGCTCATCTCGGCCATGTCGGTGATCTATACAGCGACCATGCTCGTCATGCTCGTGGCTGCCTTGCGGTTCGTGAACCCGACGCAGCTCGTGGCACAGGTGAAGGAGACACGCGATGACTGACGACCGCCTGCACCGGGACAACGTCCCCGTGGGCATCGACGCGCCGGTGATGCCGACGGCGGTGGGCATCGTCCACCTCGGCATCGGGGCGTTCCACCGGGCGCACCAGGCCGTCTATACCGAACGTGCGGCGATCGCCACGGGCGACACCTCGTGGGGGATCCTCGGCGTGACCCAGCGGTCGGCGACGGTCCGCGACCAGCTCCGCCCGCAGGGCGGCGTGTACGCGGTGCTGACGGCGGGCGAGCAGGAATCGTCCGTCGAGCTGATCGGCTCGGTGGTCGACGTCGCCTATCCCGCGGAGGAGACCGAGCGGGTGCTGGCGGCGCTCGCGGCGCCGTCCACCCACGTGGTCACGCTGACCATCACGGAGAAGGGGTACGCCCGGACGCCGGACGGCGCTCTCGACCTGGACGCCGTCGCGGGGGACCTCGAGGAGCTCCGGGCCGCGCCCGGGACGTCGCCGGTACGCCCGGCGACGTCGGCGATCGGCCTCCTGGTCCGCGGCCTCGCGGCGCGTGCGGCATCCGGTGCGCCGATCACCGTGCTGACCTGCGACAACATGGTGGACAACGGCCGGGTGCTCGAACGTCTGGTGCGGCAGGCCGTTGACGCGGGCCTGCCCGGGGCGGAGGGTGACGCCCTGCGCGGGTTCCTGGACACGCACGTCACGTTCCCGTGCTCGATGGTCGACCGGATAGTGCCCGCGACGACGCCGGAGCAGCGTGACCACGTCGAGCAGGCGCTGGGCGCGCGGGACGAGGGGCTCGTCGTCGGCGAGCCGTTCGCGCAGTGGGTGATCGAGGACCGGTTCGCCGGCCCGCGCCCCGCCTGGGAGGCGGCCGGTGCCACCCTGACCAAGGACGTCGCGCCGTTCGAGCAGGCCAAGCTGCGGCTGCTGAACGGGACGCACTCCCTGGTCGCGTACTCCGGGTGGCTCGCAGGGCACACGACGATCGCGGCGGCGATGGCGGATCCGGCGATCGGCGAGCGCGCCCGGCAGTACCTCTTCGAGGACGCGCTGCCGACGCTCACCCCGCCCGAGGGCCTGGACCTGCACCAGTACGGCGAGCAGATCCTCGCGCGGTTCGCCAACCCGCACACCGGGCACACGACGGCGCAGGTGGCGATGGACGGCACGCAGAAGATCCCGTACCGGTGGGGCGGCGTCCTCGCGGACGCGCTGGCCGCCGGCCGGGAGCCGCGCGGGGTGGCGTTCGCGCTGGCCGCCTGGGCGGAGTTCGTCCGACGTCGGACGCTCTCCGGCGAGGGCGTGGACGACCCGCGGGCCGAGGAGCTCGAGGCGGTGGTCAGCGCCTTCGAGGTGCCCGGTGGTTCCGACGGGCTGGGCGACGTCGAAGGACTGGCCGGTGCCGAGGAGGACGTCCGAGCCCTGCTCGGGCTCCCGGGCCTGCTGCCGGAAAGCACCCCGGAGACCTTCCTGGACGCGGTGGCGGAGGAGATCGAGTCGGTCCGCTGACCGTCCCGTCGAGTGCGGGACATCTGTGCGCTCAGTCCCGCAGAGGGGCGCAGATATCCCGCACTCGACGAGGGCTGGTACGGTCCGTACGGACGGTGAAACGATTCACCTCGTCGATGAGGACGGAGAGACATGAGAGTCACGATCCTGGGTACGGGCGCCATCGCCGGGACCCATGCGGAAGCGATCGCAGCGCTGTCGCAGCACGGGGTGGACGCCGTCCTGGCGCATGCCCTCGACATCGACCCGGCGCGGGCTGAGGCGTTCGCCCAGCAGTACGGCGTCGCCGGACACGGCACCGACCTGGCCGCCGTGCTCGCCGACACCGACGTGCTGCACGTGTGCACTCCGCCGGGCGCTCATGTGGACGCGGCGGTCGCCGCACTCGGAGCAGGCGTGCACGTGGTCGTGGAGAAGCCGGCGACGCTCTCCCTCGCGGAGATCGACCTGATCGCGCAGGCCGAGGCGGCCTCCACCGCGACGTTCACCCAGGTGGTCCAGCACCGGTTCGGGCACGGCCTGCGGCAGCTGCGGCGGCTGCTCGACGACGGCGCGCTGGGTCGCCCGTTCGTCGCGACCTGCGACACCATGTGGTTCCGTGCGCCCGAGTACTTCGAGGTGCCGTGGCGCGGGCGGTGGGACACCGAGGGCGGCGGGCCCACGATGGGCCACGGCATCCACCAGTTCGACCTGCTGCTGGCGGTACTCGGACCCTGGTCCGAGGTGACGGCGATGGCCGGACGGCTCGCGCGGCAGGTGGACACCGAGGACGTGTCGATGGCGATCGTGCGCTTCGCCAACGGCGCGATGGCGACCATCACCAACTCCCTGCTGTCCCCGCGCGAGACCTCCGACCTGCGGTTCGACACCGAGGCGGCGACCATCGAGCTGTCGCACCTCTACGGGTACGACGACGCCGACTGGACGTTCACGCCCGCGAAGGACCGGGGCGACGTCGGGCAGCTGTGGCAGCCGGACCCCGCGGCCCTGCCCTCCGGACACCTTGCCCAGCTCCTGCCGACCTACCGGGCCTTCGTCGCGGGGGAGGCACCTCCGGTCACCGTGGCCGACGTGCGCGGCACGCTCGAGCTGGTCGCCGCCATCTACCGGTCGGCGTTCACCGGCACGGTGGTCCGGGCCGGCGAGATCGGGCCGGGCGACCCGTTCCACGCGTCCATGCGCGGTACCGGACCGGCGTGGGCACCGGTGAAGGACACCGCGCCGGCGCCTGCCTGACGGCCCGGCCCTGCCGTGACGGCGTCGAGGGCAGATGGGTTGTATCGGTGCACTTCGTTACGAATTCCTGACCTGAAGCCCTGGACAACGCTTCCCGGAGCGGTATTGTATCGATTCAGTCGGCCGTCGAGGACGCAGCCGGCGCGCCAACAGCAGTACGAGCAAGGAGGCTCACGTGGTTCGCACACGCACCACCACAAGTAAGGCCGCCGTCCACGCAACGGCGATCGCGGCGGTCGCCGCGCTCACCCTCTCGGCGTGCGGGGGCGGCGGTAACGCCGCCACCTCGGCCGAGGCCGCGCCCGTCGCCACCGACCGGGACATCGAGCTGTCCCTCGTCTGGTGGGGAGACGACGACCGCGCGAGCCGCTACGAGGAAGCGGTGAAGCTGTTCGAGGAGAAGCACCCGAACATCGTCGTCTCGACGCAGTTCCAGGCGTGGGACGACTACTGGACCGCCCGTACCACCGAGGCGGCCGGCCAGACGCTCCCCGACGTCTTCCAGATGGACCTCGCGTACATCCACCAGTACGCGTCGAACAACCAGCTGCTCGACCTGTCGAGCCAGGTCGGCGTCAACCTGGAGACCGGCGACTACGACGAGACGCTGCTCGGCTCCGGTTCGGTCGACGGCAGGCAGTTCGGCATCCCGACCAGCACCAACACGCTCGGCATGTTCTACCACCAGGACCTCCTGGACGAGCTGGGCGTTGAGCCGCCGGCGGAGGGACTGACCTGGGACGAGTACGACGCCTGGATCCGTGAGGTCAGCGAGGCGGGGGCCGATCAGGACCCGCAGGTCTACGGCGGCACCGACTACACGGGCGCACTCTGGCTGTTCATCCAGTGGCTGCTCCAGCAGGGCAAGACGGCGTTCGCGGAGGACGGCTCGCCGGCCTTCGAGAAGGCGGACCTCGTCGCATGGATCGAGCGCTCCCAGCCGATGCGTGACGACAAGATGTTCTTCCCGATCGAGCGGACGAAGCAGGTCGAGCCGCTCACGGCCATGCAGGTCGGCCAGGCGACCACCGAGATCACCTGGGACAACATGCTCGCCGGCTATGCGGCCGGCGCGGGTACGGAGAACCTCGGCATCCTGCCGGTGCCCACGGGCGCCGACGGCTCGCAGCAGTTCTGGAAGCCGTCGATGCTGCTCTCGTCGTCGGCCAACACGGACGAGCCGGACGCCGCGGCCGCACTGATCGACTTCCTGGTGAACGACCCCGAGGTCGGCAAGATCTTCGGCACGTCCAAGGGTGTGCCCGCCGTCCCGGCCCAGAAGGACGCGATGGAGCTGGCCGAGGGCTCGATCGACTCGAAGATCGTCACCTACGAGGACGAGGTGGCGGACCTGGTGACTGCCGAGACGCCGCTCCCGGGGGAGGGCTACGGCGTCGTCGAGGCCGAGTTCAAGCGGCTGGGCGAGGAGCTCGCGTACGGCAACGTCACTGCCGAGGAGTTCGCCGACCAGTGGTTCCAGAGCGCCGAAGCGAACCTCGGCGGGCAGTGAGCATGTCAGCCATGACAACCGAGCGCGGCCGTGAGGCTGGGCGCGGCAGCGCGCGGGGGTCGACGACATCGTCGACCCCCGCGCGGGGCGGCGCCGGCAAGCCGCCGCGCAAGCGGGCCGACACCCGCGCCGGCTACGCGTTCCTGTCCCCGTGGCTGCTGGGGTTCGGGCTGCTGACAGCCGGCCCGATGCTGATGTCGCTCTACCTCGCGTTCACCGACTACAACCTGTTCCGGGCGCCGGAGTTCGTCGGTATCGACAACTTCACCACGCTGTTCGCGGACCCGCGGTTCCTCAAGTCGGCCCAGGTCACCGCCATCTACGTGCTGGTGGGTGTGCCGGTGAAGCTCGCGGCGGCACTCGCCGTGGCGCTGCTGCTGAACGCCAAGCGCCGCGGCCAGGGCGCGTACCGCTCGATGTTCTACGCGCCGTCGCTCATCGGGGCCAGCGTCTCCGTGGCGATCGTGTGGCGTGCGATGTTCATCGACGACGGCATCGCCGACCAGGTTCAGCAGTTCTTCGGGCTGCCCGGCGGTGGCTGGGTGGGCGATCCCAACATGACCATGCCGATGATGATCCTGCTGGCGGTGTGGCAGTTCGGCGCCCCCATGGTGATCTTCTTGGCCGGGCTCAAGCAGATCCCGGCCGAGCTGCTCGAGGCGGCAGCGGTTGACGGCGCGGGGCCGATCCGGCGCTTCATCTCGGTGACGATCCCGATGCTGTCCCCGGTGCTGTTCTTCAACCTGCTGCTCGAGACGATCGGCGCGTTCCAGGTGTTCAGCTCGGCCTTCATCATCTCCGGCGGCACCGGCGGTCCTGCCGACTCGACGCTGTTCTACACGTTCTACCTCTACATCAAGGGCTTCACGGAGTTCCGGATGGGGTACGCCTCGGCGATGGCCTGGGTGCTCGTGCTCGTCGTCGGGATCATCACCGCCGTCCTGTTCCGCACCTCGCGTGCGTGGGTCCACTACACGGGAGACGTGCGATGAGCGAGACCAGCCACCCGAACCACACCGCGCTGGAGGCAGGGGCCACGCTGCTCGCCGACCGGGACCACTCGTCGTCGAGCAAGGCCCGCCAGCGGCGACGCACCGGCTCCGTGGTGTTCCACGTGGTCGTGCTCGCGATCGCCGTGGTGATCCTGTACCCCGGCGTGTGGATGCTGATGAGCACGTTCAAGCCGAACGGCGACATCGTCGGCAACGTGAACCTGTGGCCGGAGACGTGGACGCTCGACAACTACGTCTCGGCGCTCAGCGGGATCGGCGGGATCTCGTTCTGGACCTTCGTCCTCAACTCGCTGATCCTCGCGGTCGGCTCGGTGGTCGGCGTCGTCCTGTCGTCGACCGTCTCGGCGTACGCGTTCGCCCGGATCAGCTTCCCGGGGCGCGGGGTGTACTTCGCGATCATGATCGGCACGATGCTGCTGCCGTTCCACGTGGTGATCATCCCGCAGTACATCCTGTTCAACTCCATGGGCATGGTGAACACGTTCCTGCCGCTGCTGGCGCCCAAGTTCCTGGCCACCGAGGCGTTCTTCGTGTTCCTCATGGTGCAGTTCCTGCGCGGCCTGCCCCGTGAGCTCGACGAGGCTGCGCGCATCGACGGGTGCGGGCACTGGGGGATCTTCCGGCTCGTGCTGCTCCCGCTCATGCGGCCGGCGGTGATCACCAGCTCGATCTTCGCCTTCATCTGGTCGTGGAACGACTTCCTCGGGCCGCTGCTCTACCTCAAGCAGCCCGACACGTACCCGCTGCCCATCGCGCTGCGGATGTACGTGGACCAGACGTCGGTCTCCGACTACGGCGCGCAGATGGCCATGGCCGTGCTCGCGCTCCTGCCGGTGCTGCTGTTCTTCGTGCTGTTCCAGCGGTACCTCGTCGACGGGGTCGCGACGCAGGGCCTCAAGGGCTGAGCCGCGTGGACGCCGACGGACGAGAGGACGAGGCCGGCGCGCAGCCGGCCGGCGGGCAGCGCGTGGCCGGCGAGAGCCGGTTCGCGCTGCTCGGGGAGACGCTGCTGACCGGGCTGCTCGTGCTGATCGGCTGCCTCCCCGTGGTGACGCTCCCGGCGGCGCTCGCGGCCGGGGCCGCGCACCTGCGCCGTCACCTCGGTGGGTACGACACGACGGTCCGGACGTTTGCGCGGGACTGGTTGGCCGCGGCGCGCGGCCTCTGGGCGCTGGGTGCGCTCCTGCCGCTCGCCGCGGGCGCGGTCGTGCTGAACACCGGGCTGACGGCGTCGGGTGATCTGCCCGGGGCGTCCGCCGTCCGTTGGGTGACATGGGGGGCCGCCGCGTGCGCGGCGGTCGTGCTGGTGCGCGCCGTGGCCGCCTGGTCCGACGACGAGCCCGGTCCTGGTGGTGTGTGGGTGCTGGTGTCCCGGGGTGCCCTACGCGCAAGGGACGACCTGTCCGGGTCCGCCCTGGTGCTCGCGGCCCTGGTGATGTGCGTGGTGCTCGTCTGGATGTTGACGCCGCTCGTCCTGGTGACGGGCGGCCTGCTGAGCCTGGCGGCGGTCGCCGTCGAGACGCGACGTGTGCGGCGCCGCGCGCTCGACTGACGTCGTCCAGCTATCCGTGAGATCGAGAATTCAGAGAGGAATTCGAACATGATCGCGAGACGAATCCACGCCAGGGCTGTCCTGGCGACGGCACTCTGCCTCGGCCTGAGCGGGGTGGGCGTCGCGGCGTCCGCCCAGGCCGGCCCGAGTACCGTCCTGACCGGCGACCAGGGCGACCTGAGCGCCCAGGGCGACCGGCCGACATCGGGCACCGAGCGGCTCGAGCGCGGGCTGGTCGCGGCGTCCACCAGCGAGGGCGTCTTCCTGAGCTGGCGGCTGCTCGCGCCCGAGGTCACCGGCCATACCGACGCAGGGCTCAAGAGCCCCGACTTCGCGGTGTACCGCGACGGCAGGCGCGTCGCGAAGGTGTCGGGCTCGACCAACTACGTCGACCCGGCGGGCACCGCCGGTTCCAGGTACCGGGTGGTGCCGCTGAGCGGGCCGAACGCGGGCCGGTCGGCGTCGGCCACCGTGTGGGGCGACGGGCACCTCGACATCCCCCTGAACAAGCCGGCCGACGGCGTCACGCCCGCCGGCGAGGCGTACACGTACCGCGCCAACGACGCGTCGGTCGCGGACCTCGACGGCGACGACGAGTACGAGATCGTCGTCAAGTGGGACCCGTCCAACTCCAAGGACGTGTCCCAGGTCGGCTACACGGGCAACGTCTACCTCGACGCCTACGAGCTCGACGGCACCCAGCTCTGGCGCATCGACCTGGGCGTCAACATCCGGGCGGGCGCGCACTACACGCAGTTCCCCGTCTACGACTTCGACGGCGACGGCCGCGCCGAGCTGATGGTCAAGACCGCCCCCGGCACGCACGTGACCACGTACGACGACGGGGAGCCCGCCGGTCGGCGCTACATCGGGATCCCCCGGGACGACCGGGCGGACGGCGTCACCCACGCCGACGACTACCGGATGTCTGCCGGCGACTACTACGAGCACCTCGTGGAGATGTTCCGCGGCTGGTCGACACGGCCAGAGGTGACCGGCGGGGAGTGGCCGGCCACGCTGGAGGAGGCGTGGGGCATCGACGGCCGGTGGTCCTACCCGCTGTCCGACGCCGACGCGCGCGCCGCGGCCGACCACTTCATCGACGTCTACGCACCTGCCCGCTCGACGCGGAACCAGCTGCGCAGGTTCGAGGGCTTCGTGGTGAGCGGGCCGGAGTACCTCACGGTCTTCGACGGCCGCAGCGGCAAGCCCATGGAGACCGTCGACTACGAGCCGGGCCGCACCGACGACGGGCTGCGCTGGGGCGACTACGCGATGGCCCGCATCGAGCCGGGGAACCGGGTCGACCGGTTCCTGTCGGGCGTCGCCTACCTGTCCGAGGGTCGGCCCAGCGCGATCTTCGCGCGCGGCTACTACACGCGCTCCACGATCGCGGCCTACGACTGGAACGGCAGGCACCTGACCAAGCGCTGGCTCGCGGACTCGGGATGGACGGCGATGAGCAACCCGTTCAACGACAGCCCGCACGGGGTGCCGGGCACCTCGCCGGAGTGGGGCAGCATCACGACGCAGGGCTTCCACTCCCTGTCCGCGGCCGACGTCGACGCCGACGGCAAGCAGGAGGTCGTCTATGGTTCGGCGACGCTCGACGACGACGGGTCGCTGCTCTACTCGTCGTTCGACACCTTGCCCGAGGGCTCCGCGAACCCGGGGGCGCGCGCCGGGCTGGGCCACGGTGACGCCATGCACGTGACCGACATCGACCCGGCGCGGCCCGGGCTCGAGATCTGGACCGCGCACGAGGGTGGCACGTGGGCGCCGTACGGCTCCGCGCTGCGCGACGCCGCGACCGGGGAGGTGCTGTTCGGGCAGTACTCCGGCCGGGACACGGGCCGGGCGATGATCGGCGACGTGCGCTCGGACGTGCCGGGCGTCGAGGTCTGGGCGTCCATGCCGGACGGCACCCTCGGGTCGGGCACGCTGAGCGCCACGGGCGCGCAGCTGTCGACGACGACCATGGGCACCAACCAGTCGGTGCGCTGGGCCGGGGACGGAACCACGCAGATCATCGGGGGAGCGGAGGCGCAGACGCCGACGATCACCGACTGGTCGCGCGGCGTCGTGAAGACCCTGGACGGGACGCTGACGAACAACGGCACCAAGGGCACGCCGTCCCTCGTGGCCGACATGCTCGGCGACTGGCGTGAGGAGGTGCTGGTGCGGACGACCGACTCGAGCGCGCTGCGGCTGTTCACGACCACCGAGCCGACGGACATCGCCATGTACACGCTGATGCACGACCGGCAGTACCGCGCCGAGGTGGCGCGGCAGCAGACGACGTACAACCAGCCGTCGTACCCGGGCTTCTACCTCGCCTCGGACACCGACTGGTCCACGGTCCCGATCCCGGGCCGCGGCTGACCCTCGACGGGCTCGACCACCGGCAGCCCCAGGGCGCCGGTGGTCGAGCCTGTCGAGACCTTGTGACCATGCGGGGTGCGCCGCCCGATTCGAGTGACAGGCCGCGAAGTCGTGGAGTAGCGTCGGCCGTCACGACCTGCCCCGACCCGATGGGACGACCATGTTCGCGGTTTCGCCGTACGACCTGATCTGGTCAGCTGGTGCGCTGGTGGCTGTCGCGCTGACCCTCGCCGCACTCGTCGTCTGGTTCCGGACGCGCTGGGAGCAGACCTGGGAGGCCGTCCTGACGCTGCTCGTCATCGTCCTCGTACCGCTTCTTGGCCCCGCGGCATTCCTCGCGTCCCGCGGCAGGCGCCCGGTTCCGGTGAAGGTCCGCTCGTCGGACCGGCAGAGCTGACGCCGGGGACTACCTCGCCGACGCGGAGCTGGAGCCCCGCACCACCAGCGTGGGCTGGAACATCACGTGCTCTGCCGCCGCGTCGGGGCCGCTGAGCAGGAGGTCCGCGGCGCGGGCGCCGAGCTCGTGCGTCGGCTGGCGTATCGAGGTCAGGGGTGTGGACAGCTCGGCGGCGAACGCGACGTCGTCGTATCCCACCACCGCCACGTCGGTGGGTACCGCGATGTTCTCCGTGCGGAGCGTGCGCAGCACACCCAGCGCGACCAGGTCGTTCACGCAGAAGACGGCGGTGGGGCGCTCGCCCGACTCCAGGAGCCCGCGGATCGCGGCCTCGCCACCCTCGGCGTTGAGGCTGGACACGGTGATCTCCTGGAGCGCGGACGCCGGGTCGAGCCCAGCGGCGGCGAGCTCCTTGACCACGCCTTCGTGCCGGTCGGCGCACTGCCTGATCGTGTGCGGCCCGTTGAGGAAGACGATCCGGGTGTGGCCCTCGTCCAGGAGGTGACGCGCCGCGAGCTCGCCCCCGCGGACGTCGTCGACGGCCACCGACGAGATGCTCGGGTCCGACGACGGACGGTCCAGCAGCACGACGCCGGTGCCACGGCGGCGGATCGCGAGCAGGTGCTCGATGTCGTCGGTCGCCGGTACGACCATGACGCCCTGCACGCCGTGCTCCTCGAACAGGCGGAGGTAGCGCTGCTCGCGTTCGGGGTCGTCGTCGGACGACGCCACCATGAGTGTGAAGTCGTCGCGGTCCAGGCGCTCCTCGATGCCCCGTGCGACGTCGGTGAAGAACGGGTTGGCGATGTCAAGGACGATCGCGCCGATGGTCGTGATGGTTCCGGCCCGGAGCTGCCGGGCGGACCCGTTGCGGACGAAGCTGAGCTCCTCGATCGCGGCCTCGACCCGTTCGCGGGTGCCGGGCAGCACACGTTCGGGTCGGTTGAGGACGTTCGAGACCGTGCCGACGGAGACGCCGGCGGCACGGGCGACGTCGGCGATGGATGCTCGTCGGTGAGCGGCCTGCTGGGTCATGGGTGCCTCCTTGCTTCGGGCTACATTATGAACCGTTTCACGAGGAACCGGAGGACCGGACATGTCGAGCAACACCGCTGGTGCACGCGTCTGTTTCACGTCCAGGGTGCGGGCCGACCGTATCCCGGAGTACCGGGCGGCACACGCCGCCGTCTGGCCCGAGATGCTGGAGGCGCTCCGGGACACGGGCTGGCGTGACTACCACCTGTTCCTGCGGGACGACGGTCTGCTCGTCGGGTTCCTGGAGACCGACGACTACGAGGCGGCGCAGCGGGGGATGGCGGCGACCGAGGTCAACGCACGCTGGCAGGCGGCGATGTCGGGGTTCTTCGTCGACGACGGCAATCCCGACGACGGGTTCGTGCTGTTGGACGAGGTCTTCTACCTGGAGGGGCAGCTGGCGGCGCTGGCGGCCGGTTCCGACGGCGACGCTCCCGGGGAGTGACGTCTCGGTAGGAATGTCTCCGGAGGGGCGCCTTCGCGGGGGCGCCTCCGGGGAGAGCTCACGTGCGCGGGATGTGTTGCGCTGCGTAGACGTTGTCTACGCAGCGCAACACATCCCGTGGACCAGGCGTCTCCCCGCGGCGGTCGAGGCGCGGGGCCCGGTCTAGTTGACGCCGCCCTCGCGCTCGCTGAGGGCATTCGGATCGGTGATCGCGGTGCCCTGGCCGAGCAGGCGGTTCGTGATCCACGTCAAGATCCACAGGATGAACCCGATACCGAGCAGCCAACCGGCGATCTGGTACTCGAGGACGGGCCGCCCGGTCCACGGGCCCACGAAGAACGCGCAGGCGAGCGCACCGATGATCGGCAGCACTGTCGGCGCCACGAAGTGCTTGCGGTCGATCGGGTCGCGGCGCAGCACCAGCACACACACGTTCACGATCGCGAACACCGCAAGCAGCAGCAGCGACGTCGTACCACCCAGGGCGGCGACGACGTCGTTGTCCGGGTCGCGGCTGACGAAGTAGATGAGCCCGAACGAGATGACGGTCGTGAACAGGATGGCGACCCACGGCGTCTGGCGGCGGGGGTTGACCCGCCCCAGGATGCCGGGCAGCACGTTCTGCTTGGCCATGCCGTACAGCAGGCGGCTGGCCATGAGCATGTTGATGAGCGCCGAGTTGGCCACGGCGAACATCGAGATGAACGGCAGGATGTCGCCCGCCGGGATGCCTGGTGCGGCAGTCTCGACGACGGTGACGAGTGGCGTGTCGCTCGCCCCCAGCTCGCCCACGGGCACGATGGCCACGGCGAAGAGCGCGATGAGCACGTAGATGATTCCGGTGATACCGATGCCGGTGATCATCATCTTGGGGAAGTTCCGGACCGGGTCCTTGGTCTCTTCCGCCATGTTCACGGAGTCCTCGAAGCCGACCATCGCGAAGAAGGCCAGCGACGTCGCTGCCGTCACGGCGAAGAAGACACCCCGATCACTCGCGTCCTCGAAGATGATGGTGCGGCTGAAGTCCGTCCGGCCGGCGAACACGGCGTAGAAGCCGACCAGGATGACGAGCAGCAGGCCGGAAAGCTCGATGAGCGTGAGAAAGATGTTGGCCCGCACGCTCTCGCCGACACCGCGCAGGTTCACAGCCGCTACCACGGCCATGAAGATCAGTGCCACGGTGATGATGAGCGTCGCGTTGTCCTTGTCCAGCCCGAAGCCCACCGCGAGGTTGGAGGCGAAGGCCCGCGACGCCGTCGACGCAGACGTGATGCCGGAGCACATGACGGTGAAGCAGACCATGAAGGTGAACAGGTGTACCCCGAATGCCTTGTGGGTGTAGAGCGCGGCGCCTGCCGCACGGGGGTACTTGGTGACCAGCTCCAGGTAGGAGAACGCGGTGATCAGGGCGATGACGAACGCGAGGATGAACGGCGCCCACGCAGCCCCACCCACCTGTTCCGCGACCTGTCCGGTGAGCGCGTACACGCCGGTGCCAAGGATGTCCCCGACGATGAAGAGCAGGAGGAGCTTGGGCCCCATCACCCGCTTGAGCTCGGTCGGTTCTTCGCCGGGGGGCGCGTGCTCCTCGGCCACTGGTTGGCTCATATCCGGTCACCTCCATGAGTGCTGCGGGCTATGTTCACCCCTGATCGATCAAGAGTTCCGTAAGTGAAAGCGCACGGCAACGGACGCGCCGGAAGTTCTTGACGCTCTGACCTGGCAGGTCTATCTTCCGAGGTATCGGTTTGAACGATTCAACCCGTGTGAGGACAGACCAGCGGTCATCGTCGACCGCCCGCACAGCTCGACGGAGAGACATGCCGAACGCCGCACCGACGCTGCGCCTCGAGGGGGTCGCCAAGTCCTTCGGGCCGGTGGCGGCGCTCCGTTCCGGCACCCTGGTGGTCCAGCCGGGCAGCATCCACGCCCTTGTCGGAGAGAACGGCGCGGGCAAGTCCACGCTGGTCAAGATCGTGGGCGGGGTGCACCGGCGGGACGCGGGCACCGTCGAGCTCGACGGCGAGCCCGTCGACTTCGCCGGACCCGCCGAGGCCAAGGCCGCCGGCGTCGCCGTCATCCATCAGGAGCCCGCGAGCTTTCCCGACCTGACCGTCACGGAGAACATCTTTCTGGGCCGCGAGCCGCTCGGCCGGTTCCGCCGGATCGACCGGCGCGCGATGCGCGAGGGCGCCCGGGACCTGTTCCGGGACCTCGGTGTCGACCTGGACCCCGACCGCCCCGCCGAGGGGCTCTCCATCGCGGACCAGCAGATCGTCGAGATCGCCAAGGCGATCTCGCTGGACGCTCGCCTCCTTGTCATGGACGAGCCGACGGCGGCGCTGAGCGCGGTCGAGGTGCGCCGCCTGTTCGCGGTCGCCCGAGGGCTGCGCGACGCGGGCCGCGCCGTCGTCTTCATCTCGCACCGCCTCGACGAGGTGGCCGACCTCTGCGACACCGTGACCGTCATGCGCGACGGCGAGCACGTCTCGACGGACGCCGTGGCCGACGTCACGCCCGACGAGCTCGTGCGCCGCATGGTCGGCCGCGACGTGGCCGAGCTCTACCCGAAGGTGCCGAGCACCGTCGGTGAGGTGGTGCTGCGGGTGGAGGGCCTGGAGTCGACGGGCACCTTCCACGACGTGTCCTTCGAGGTGCGGGCGGGCGAGATCGTGGGCCTGGCGGGCCTCGTCGGGGCCGGGCGCAGCGAGATCGCGCGGGCGGTGTTCGGCGTCGACCGGTATGACGCCGGCCGGGTCACCGTCGGCGGACGCCCCCTGCGGCCGGGCGACCCGGCGGCGGCCATCGCCGCGGGCCTCGCCCTGGTCCCGGAGGACCGTCGCCTGCAGGGTCTGGTCACGGAGTCGTCGGTGGGGCGCAACGTGTCGTCCGTCATGCGGCGGCGCCTGGCTCGCCTCGGCCTCCTGCTGCCCGACGCCGAGGCGCGGCTCGCGCGCGACTGGTCCGGCCGGCTCGAGGTGAAGGCAGGGGCGCTGGACGCGCTCGCCACCACGATGAGCGGCGGCAACCAGCAGAAGGTGGTGCTCGCGAAGTGGCTGGCCACCGGGCCGAAGGTGCTCATCGTCGACGAGCCCACCCGCGGGATCGACGTCGGTACCAAGGCCGAGGTGCACCGGCTGCTGTCCACCCTGGCCGCCGAGGGGCTGGCCGTCCTGATGATCTCGTCCGAGCTGCCGGAGGTACTGGGTATGGCTGACCGTGTGCTCGTGGTGCGCGAGGGGCGCATCGCCGCCGAGCTCAGCCGCGCGGAGGCGACGCCCGAGGCGGTGATGCGCGCGGCGACGCCGGGCGCGACCCGCAGTCACTCCGAGACCAGCGGCGCCGAGACCGAGGGGGCGGCATGAGGAACGTCCTGCGCCGCCGCGAGGCGGGCATCGCCCTCGCCCTCCTCGTGGTGATCGGCGTGACGACCGCGATCCAGCCCGGCTTCCTGCTCAGCGCGGGCGGCTGGCGGGACCTGCTGCTCACGCCCGCGATCCTCGTGGTGCTCGCCGTGGGCCAGGCGGTCGTCGTCATCACGCGCAACGTGGACCTCTCCGTCGGGTCGGTGCTGGGCCTCACGGCGTACCTGACCGGCCGGCTGTTCATGGAGGCACCGGACCTGCCCGTCGTCGTGGTCACGCTCGTCGCCGTCGCGGTCGGGACGCTGCTCGGCCTGGTCAACGGCTCGATCGTCGCGTTCGCCCGCGTGCCCGCCCTCGTCATCACGCTCGGCACGCTGTACGTCTACCGCGGCGTAACGCTGACCTGGGCCGGCAGCGACCGGATCGACGCCGGCGACATGCCGCGCGCCTTCCTCGGCCTGGGCACGCGGCAGGTGCTGGGCGTGCCGGTGCTCACCGTCGTCGCCGCGATCGTGCTGGTCGCCGTGGGCTACTACATGTACACGTCGCGCGGCGGGCGTCAGCTGTACGCCATCGGCTCCGACCCCGACGCGGCGGCGCTCCAGGGCCTGCCTGTCCGGCGTCGGCTGCTGTGGGCGTTCGCGCTGAACGGGGCACTCGCCGGGCTGGCCGGGGTGATGTTCGCCGCCCGCTACGGGACCGTGTCCTCCGGTGCCGGGACCGGCATGGAGCTGCAGGTGGTCGGCGCCGTCGTCGTGGGCGGCGTGGCGATCTTCGGCGGCAGCGGCACGGTCGCGGGCGCCGCCCTCGGCGCGATGCTGCTGCTGACCATCAACCGGGCGCTGCCCGTCGTGGGCATCCCCGACTTCTGGCAGCGCGCCGTGGTCGGTGCGCTCATCATCGGCGCCATCGCGCTGGACCGGGTGCTCGCCAACCGCCGCTCCCGGCGTCTGGCCGCCGAACGGGACGCGGGCCCGCCCGGCGGTGCGGCGCCACCCGGCGTCGGCCCACGAGGAGACAGCCCGAACGGCCGTGAGGAGGCGAGCGCATGAGGACCCACGCCCGTCCCTGGTGGCAGCGTGCGCTGCTCACCCGCGAGATGCTCACCATCGCGATCCTGGTGGTGGCCTGGATCGTCGCGTCCGCGGTGGTCAACAACTTCGACGGCCCGCTCACCATCACCTACCTGGCGCTCGACGTCGCCCCTGTGCTGCTCATCGCCCTGCCGATGACGCTCATCATCGCCACCGGGGAGATCGACCTGTCGGTCGCGTCGGTGGTCGGCCTGTCCAGCGTCACGTTCGGGCTGCTCCACCAGGCTGGGCTCGGCCTCTGGGCCGCGCTGCTGATCTCGGTGCTGCTCGGCGCGGTGTGCGGCGCGATCAACGGCGCACTGGTCGCATACGCGGGCCTGCCGTCGCTGGCCGTCACCATCGGCTCGCTCGCCCTCTACCGTGGCCTCGCCGTCGGCCTGCTCGGCACCACGGCCGTCACCGGCTTCCCCGAGTCCTGGACCGACGGCGCCACGGAGAAGCTGGGGGAGTCGCCCTACCCGGTCATCACCCTCGGGCTGCTCCTCGTGATCGCGATCTTCGCCGTGCTGCTGCACGCGACACCGTTCGGCCGGAACGTGCTCGACATCGGCCGCAGCAGCGAGGCCGCCCGGTTCTCCGGCGTCGACGTCAAGCGGACCCTGCTGATCCTGTTCGTGCTGTCCGGGGCGGTCTCGGCGCTCGCGGGCGTCTACTACACGCTGCGCTACGGCAGCGCGCGCGGCGACAACGCGACGGGTATGGAGCTGCAGGTGGTCGCCGCCGTGCTGCTCGGCGGGGTGTCGATCTTCGGCGGACGCGGCGCGATCCACGGGGTGGTCGCGGGCGTCCTGCTCATCGGGGTGCTCGGCAGCGCGCTGCGCCTGGAGGGCGTGACGGTCAACGTCATCAACATAGTGATCGGCACGGCGCTGGTTGTTTCCGTGGTCGCCCCGCGCATAGCGGGCGGCCTGAGAGTCCGACGGCGGAGCGCCGTCGGGCAACGAACGTGAGGAGACGGACGATGAAGTTCACATCTGTGCTCGCGGCCGGCACGGCCGCCATGCTGGCGCTCGGCCTGACCGCCTGCGGTTCGAGCGACGGCGGGGGTGGCGGTGGTGGCGACGACGCGCTGACGATCACCGTGCTGCCCAAGAACCTGGGCAACCCGTACTTCGAGGCGTCGACGGCGGGCGCGGAGGAGGCGGCAGGGGAGCTGGGCGCCACGGTCGAGGAGGTCGGCCCGGACGCCGCCTCGCCCGACGCCCAGGTGCCGTTCATCAACACCGCGGCCCAGCAGGGGGTCAGTGCCCTGGTGGTCTCGGCCAACGACCCGACGGCGATCGGCGACGCGCTGGAGGAGGCGCGGTCGGCAGGCACCAAGGTGGTCACGTTCGACTCCGACACCGAGCCGCAGTTCCGGGACCTGTTCGTCAACCAGGCCTCGCCCGAGGGCATCGCGGACAAGCAGCTCGAGCTGGTCGCGGACCAGATCGGCGGCGAGGGCGAGATCGCGATCCTGTCGGCGTCGGCCAACGCGACCAACCAGAACGCGTGGATCGCGCTCATGGAGGAGAAGCTCGCGTCCGACTACCCGGACATCGAGCTGGTCGAGACCGTCTACGGCGACGACGACGACCAGACGTCGTTCGACAAGACCGCCGCGCTGCTGCAGTCGCACCCCGACCTCAAGGGCATCGTCTCGCCCACGACCGTCGGCATCGCCGCGGCAGCGCGCTACGTGTCGACGTCGGAGTACAAGGGCAAGGTCGCGGTGACCGGGCTCGGCACGCCCAACCAGATGCGGGAGTACGTCGAGGACGGGACGGTCGAGGCGTTCGCGCTGTGGAACCCGACCGACCTCGGCTACCTGGCGACGCAGGCCGCCGCGGCCCTGGCTGCGGGCGACATCACGGGCGAGGAGGGCGAGACCTTCACCGCGGGGCGCCTGGGCGAGTTCACGGTCGGGGCAAACGGCGAGGTGCTGCTCGGTGAGCCTTACGTCTACGACGAGAGCAACATCGAAGACTTCGACTTCTGAGCCGTCGCTCGGCCAGGACTCGGCCGGCACTCGACCGTGTGATCGGTAGAACGTCAGGTGATCGGCAGCCCGGGTTGCCGATCACCTGACGTGGTGCCGACGAGCGGCTGGTACGGCCGCGGCGCGGTGAACTGCCGCGACCGTGTTGGCCGAGGTTCACCCGCTCCGGAGCGGGTGAGATCGGGGTTCACGCCGGTCGGCCGCTATTACTGTCCCTCTGGTATTTGCGCCGGTCCGCGCTGTGCGCGGACCGGCGCTCTGATGCGAGGAGGAAGCAAGTGGCCCGGCACGTGGCAGCACCGACATCCCGATCGAGGCGTGGGGCCTCGTTCACACGCAGCGTGGTGGGAAAGACGATAGTTCTCGGGATGGCCCCGACGATCGTGCTAGGTGGCGCGCTCGCCCCGGCGGCGACGGCGCTCTCGCAGGAGCCGTCCTTCGAACCCGAGGGCACCTCGGCACCGTTGACCCCCCAGGAGTCGGTGCTGCCCGACGCCGGGCCGGCGGCCGCGACGGTCGAGAACATCGCGATCGCGGCCGCTCCCGCCGCGTCCGAGCGGGTCAGCGACGTCACCACGGCCTCCCCCGAGGTGGGGACCGCCGCCGACACGGTGGCCGACGGCGAGGTCGTGCTCGACACGACCGACTCCGCGGGCCGCATAGCGGGTGAGGTGGCGGCCCCGGGTGGCTTCCAGACCGTGGGCCTGCGCTGGCCCGCTGCCATCGACGCCGCCATGCCGGAGCTACAGGTCCGGGCCTTGGCCGCCGACGGGGCGTGGGGTGAGTGGGCGCACCTGGAGAAGTCCAGCGACGTCCCCGACGGCGAGCAGACCGAGTTCATGTCCGCTCCGGTCCACGTGGGCGACTCCGTCGCGGTCCAGGTCGCCACGGTCAACCCGACGGCCACGCTCCCCGAGGGCGCCGAGCTCACACTCGTCGCCTCCGACCAGGTCTCGACGGCCGCTGCCAAGACATCGGGCACCGTGGCCGCCACGTCGGACACACCCGGCCCCACGATCATCACGCGTGCCGAGTGGGGAGCCGCTCCGCCGCGCGCCATCCCCGAGTGCCCGCCGGACGGCGCGATCAGCACGCCCGGCACGTCGTGGGGCGCCGGCGACCGGCTCGAAGGCGCGGTGGTGCACCACACGGTGAACCCGAACGACTACGCGACGGTCGCCGAGGCCATGCAGCTCATCCGCAACGACCAGGCGTACCACCAAGAGAGCAACGGCTGGTGCGACATCGGCTACAACTTCCTGGTCGACAAGTGGGGAAACATCTACGAGGGTGCCCAGGGCAGCATCGACGCCCCGATCATCGGAGCGCACGCCGGCGGCTTCAACAACAGGACCGTGGGCGTGTCGATGCTCGGCACCTTTATGAGCGAGGCGCCGTCAGCCGAACAGATGGACGGCGTCGCCCAGATCGCTGGGTTCCGGCTCGCGGAGTATGGCGTGGACCCGGCACAGTCGGCCACCTTCACGTCGGCCGGCCTCACGGACACCGGCCGGTATGACGCGGGCGAGCAGGTGGTGCTCCCACGCGTGTTCGGGCACCGCGACACGCACTACACCGCGTGCCCCGGCGACCTGGGCTACCCGCAGCTCGCGAGCATCCAGGCTGCTACCGCCGACTACGCCGAGCAGTACGCCGAGTACCCAGAGCAGACGTTCAACCTGGTGCAGGCGATCTACCGGGACAGCTTCGGGCGTGAGGCGACGCCAGCCGAGGTCGACGGGTGGGTGCCGCGGGTGGCGGAGAGCGGCCCCGGCGTCCTGGCCGACGGGATGGAGCAGTCGAGCACCTACCGCCGCGTGCGGATCAACGAGGCGTTCCAGACCACGCTCGGCTTCAAGCCGACGAACGCCCAGATCGCGGCCCACCTCGAGCTCATCAAGGGCGGGCGCAACATCGACGAGCACGAGGCCCTCCTGATGGCCACGAACTCGTACTACTACCGCGTGGGTGGCACCGAACGGGCCTACATGACGGCACTGTTCCGGCACATCCTGGGCCGTACGCCGACGGCGAACTCGCTGACGTCCTGGGTGAACGCGCTGCGCGGATCGTCCCGCACCGCCATCATCAAGCAGCTGTGGGACCACCCGGACGCGGTGCGTAACCGGGTGGTGGACACCTATGGGCGCTACGGGGTCACGCCGACCGCATCTGGTACCGCGGCCTGGGTGGAGGCGCTGCGCACGGACTCGGTCCGGGGTGAGGCGCCGATGCGCCGCGGGATCATCGTCTCCAGCGGCTACGCCGCTCGGGCCGACGCGCGGTACTGAGGGCCGCGATCTGCTGGACCGCTGGCGGCCGTCGTCCCTAGGAGGCGGCCGCTGCCGGCGTTTGGTCGCCCGAAAGCCCGCCGCCATCAAGTGGTTGAGCATCGAATTCGCGCTGGTTGCATGCTGGACCGCTTGGACGCGGCGGAGTTCCACCAACCGCGCTCGTCGCAGATGGGGTTGACCGGGGGAGCACCCGCCGCATAGGCTCCGACTGAATCGTTTCAAGACGATCGTTTCAAGATGGTGCACGAGGAAGTGCGCGGAGAGGAAGGACGCCATGGCGGCATCCACACGAACCGAGGCGGCCAAGTCCGCGCTCCGGCAGCAGACGATCGAGCTGCCGTCGTGGGCGTTCGGCAACTCGGGGACGAGGTTCAAGGTCTTCGGCCAGCCGGGCGTACCGCGCGACCCGTTCGAGAAGCTGGCCGACGCCGCACAGGTGCACCAGTACACCGGCGTGGCCCCGCGGGTCAGCCTGCACATCCCCTGGGACCTCGTGGACGACTTCGAGGTGCTCGCCCGCCACGCCGAGGACCTGGGCGTGCAGATCGGCATGATCAACTCGAACGTCTTCCAGGACGACGACTTCATGTTGGGCTCCCTCGCCCACCCCGACCCCCGGGTCCGGGCCAAGGCGGTGGACCACCACAAGCAGTGCATCGACGTCATGCGTGCGACCGGCTCCAAGGACCTCAAGGTCTGGCTCTCCGACGGCCTGAACTACCCGGGCCAGGACTCGATCCGCGCCCGGCAGGACCGGATCGCCGAGTCGCTGGCCGAGATCTACGCCGCGCTCGACGACGACCAGCACATGGTGCTCGAGTACAAGTTCTTCGAGCCCGCGTTCTACATCACCGACGTCCCGGACTGGGGCACGTCCCTGCTGCACGTCATGGCCCTGGGCGACCGGGCGAAGGTGGTGCTCGACACCGGCCACCACGCGCCCGGTACCAACATCGAGTTCATCGTGGCGCAGCTCCTACGCCAGGGGCGGCTCGGAGCCTTCGACTTCAACAGCCGCTTCTACGCCGACGACGACCTCATGGTCGGCGCCGCGGACCCGTTCCAGCTGTTCCGGATCATGCACGAGATCGTTTCAGCCGGCGCCCACGCGCCGGACAGCGGCGTCAACTTCATGCTCGACCAGTGCCACAACATCGAGCCGAAGATCCCGGCCCAGATCCGCTCGGTCATGAACGTCCAGGAGGCGACGGCGAAGGCGCTGCTCGTCGACGTCGAGGCGCTCACCGCCGCCCAGCTATCGGGTGACGTGCTCGGCGCGCACGCTGTGCTCATGGACGCGTACGACACCGACGTCCGCCCGCTCGTCGCCGAGGTGCGCGAGGAGATGGGCCTGGACCCGAACCCGACCGCCGCCTTCAAGGCGTCCGGGTACGCCGAGAAGATCGCCGCCGAGCGTGTCGGGGGCGCCCAGGCCGGATGGGGCGCGTGAGCGGCATCGTCGGGGACCGTCTGCTCGACGGCCCCCACGGCGACCTGCGGGTGCGGGTCTACGAGCCGGCGGCCGGCGCCGACCGGGTGGCCGGCCTCGTGTGGGCGCACGGTGGTGCGTTCATGTACGGCGACCTCGACATGCCAGAGGCCGACTGGGTGGCGCGGCGGCTCGCCGACGTCGGCGTGGTGGTCGTGAGCGTCGACTACCGGCTCGCGCCGGACCTCGACTACTGGGACCCGGCCGGTTCCGCGGCACCTGACGGGGTGCGGTTCCCCGTGGCATCCGAGGAGGTCACGTTCGCCTACGGCTGGGCGCGGGACGCCGGTCTCGGCGTCGGCCCGGAGCGCTGGTCGCTGGGCGGGGCGAGCGCCGGCGGCAACCTGGCGGCCGGCGCGTCACTCCGCCTGCGCGACGCGGGCGGCCCGCAGCCGCGGTCGATCGTGCTGGCCTACCCCGTGGCGCACTACGAGCTCCCGGCGCCCAGCCCGGAGCTCGCCGCGAAGATCGCGGCGCTGCCGCCCGACCGGGACTTCCCGCCCGAGGCGATGCGTGCGATGGGCGCCAACTACCTCGGCAACAGCGACGTGCCGATCTCCCCGTACGCCCACCCCGGAGGGCAGGACCTGCGCGGGCTGCCGCCCACGTTCGTCGTCACGTCCGACCACGACGCGCTGCGGTCCTCCGGCGAGGCGTACTGCGCGGAGCTCGCCGCGGCCGGCGTCGACGTGCTGCTCGTCCGCGAGGACAGCACGTACCACGGCCACCTCAACGAGCCGGGTACAGCGGGCGCGGCACGCAGCATCACGCGTATCGCGGCCTGGCTCACCGTCGACGGGCTCGTCGGCACACCGCACGAAGCACCGCACCACCACGACGTCACGCCTCCGCCGGCCGAGCTCGCCGGGATCCCGGTCTCGGCGAGCCCGACCGACGAGGCCCACCCCACCGAGACGGAAGCAGCAGCCCGATGACGAACCAGACTGCCGACGCGACTGACAACCCGACGGTCACCTCGCTCGTCGCCCGCTCGAACCGGCTGGGCGCCGACCCCCGCAACACCAACTACGCGGGCGGCAACACGTCCGCGAAGGGGACCGCGACCGACCCCGTGACGGGCGAGCCCGTCGAGCTGCTGTGGGTCAAGGGCTCCGGCGGAGACCTCGGCACACTCCAGCCCCAGGGCCTGGCCGTGCTGCGGCTGGACCGGATGCGCGCGCTCGTCGATGTGTACCCGGGCCTGGACCGCGAGGACGAGATGGTCGCCGCGTTCGACTACTGCCTGCACGGCAAGGGTGGCGCGGCGCCGTCGATCGACACCGCCATGCACGGCCTGGTCGACGCCGCCCACGTGGACCACCTCCACCCGGACTCGGGGATCGCGCTGGCCGCTGCGGCCGACGGCGAGGCGCTGACCCGGGAGATCTTCGGCTCCGATGTCGTCTGGGTGCCGTGGCGTCGGCCCGGATTCCAGCTCGGCCTCGACATCGCGGCGATCAAGGCCGCGAACCCGCAGGCCATCGGCTGCATCCTGGGCGGGCACGGCATCACCGCCTGGGGTGACACCTCGGACGAGGCGGAGGAGCGGTCGCTCGGGATCATCCGGCGCGCCGAGGAGTTCATCGAGTCGCGGACGGCGGCCCTCGCGGCCGACGGCGTGCACGCGTTCGGCGCCGTCCGCCCCGGCTACGAGGCCCTGCCCGACGCCGAGCGGCGCGCCCGGGCGGCAGCGCTCGCCCCGGTGATCCGTGGCATCGCGTCAGCGGATGCGCCGCAGGTGGGCCACTTCACCGACTCCGACGTCGTGCTGGACTTCCTCGCGCGGGAGCGGCTGCTGCCGCTCGCCGGGCTCGGCACGTCCTGCCCCGACCACTTCCTCCGCACCAAGGTGAAGCCGCTGGTGGTGGACGTTCCGACGTCGGCCACCGTGGAGGAGACCGTCGCCGCCCTGCGCGAGGCGCACACCGCCTACCGCGCGGACTACGCCGCCTACTACGAGCGCGGCGCGGCGACGGCGCGGGCCCGCGGCGAGGAGCCGCCCGCGATGCGCGGCGCCGACCCGGCGATCGTGCTGGTGCCGGGCGTCGGCCTGTTCTCGTACGGGCGCAACAAGCAGACGGCGCGCGTGGCCGGCGAGTTCTACGTCAACGCGATCAATGTGATGCGCGGCGCCGAGACGATCTCGACCTATGCGCCCATCGCCGAGGACGAGAAGTTCCGCATCGAGTACTGGGCGCTCGAGGAGGCGAAGCTGCAGCGCATGCCCGCGCCGAAGCCGCTGGCGACGAGGGTCGCCCTCGTGACAGGGGCGGCGTCGGGCATCGGCAAGGCGATCGCCCAGCGGCTCGCGGCCGAGGGCGCGTGCGTGATCGTCGCGGACCTGGATCTCGCGAAGGCGACCGACGCCGCTGCCGAGCTGGGCTCGGCGGACGTCGCGATCGGTGTCGCCATGGACGTGTCGTCGGAGGCCGCCGTGCAGGCCGGGATCCGGGAGGCCGTGCTCGCGTTCGGCGGCGTCGACCTCGTGGTGAACAACGCAGGGCTGTCCCTGTCGCGGTCCCTGTTCGACACGACCGAGGCCGACTGGGACCTGCAGCACAACGTCATGGCCAAGGGCTCGTTCCTGGTTTCACGTGAAGCGGCGCGAGTCCTGGTGGACCAGGGGCTGGGCGGCGACATCGTCTACATCTCCTCGAAGAACTCCGTGTTCGCGGGGCCGAACAACATCGCCTACTCCGCCACCAAGGCCGACCAGGCACACCAGGTGCGGCTGCTCGCCGCCGAGCTGGGGGAGCACGGCATCCGCGTGAACGGCGTGAACCCGGACGGCGTGGTGCGCGGGTCGGGCATCTTCGCGTCCGGCTGGGGGGCCAACCGCGCGGCGGTCTACGGGGTGCCGGAGGAGAAGCTCGGCGAGTTCTACGCGCAGCGCACCCTGCTCAAGCGCGAGGTGCTGCCCCAGAACGTGGCGTCCGCCGTGTTCGCGCTGTGCACCTCGGACTTCTCGCACACGACAGGCCTGCACGTACCCGTCGACGCGGGCGTGTCAGCGGCGTTCCTGCGGTGAGTGACTCGACCGAGACCGCCGGCTTCGTCGCGATCGACCTCGGCGCGACCAGCGGCCGGGTGATGCTCGGTGTGGTGGACGGCCGGCGGGTCGAGCTCGTCGAGTGCGGGCGGTTCCTCAACGGACCCGTGCCCGGCGAGCGCGGCGAGCTCCGCTGGGACGTGCGCGCGCTGTGGCGCGGGATCCTCGACGGGCTGCGGTCCGCGGGCGACGTCGCGCGCGAACGGGGCCTCGAGATCCGTGGGATCGGCGTCGACTCGTGGGCTGTCGACTACGGGTTGCTCGACGGCGCCGGCGAGCTGGTGGCGGACCCGCACTGCTACCGGGACGCGCGCACCGAGGGGGTCGCCGCCGAGGTGTACCGGCAGATCTCGTTCGCGGATCACTACGCGGTCAACGGGCTGCAGAACCTGCCGTTCACCACGGAGTTCCAGCTGGTGGCGGGGGTCTCGACCAGCGACGCCGACGAGTGGGCTCGGGCCGAGCGGCTTCTGCTGATCCCCGATCTGATCGCCTACCGGCTCACCGGGCGTCGGGTCGCGGAGGTGACCAACGCGTCGACCACCGGACTGCTCGACGCTCGCTCGCGCGGCTGGTCGGCCGACCTCCTGGACCGGCTCGCCGCGGCACGTCCCGAGCTCGCCGGACTCCGCGACCGGCTGCCGGAGCTCGTCGAGCCGGGCACCGCCGTCGGGCACCTGCTGCCGGAGGTGCGGGAGGCGACGGGGCTGGGCGACGTGCCCGTGCTCGCGGTCGCCTCGCACGACACGGCCTCCGCCGTGGCGGCGGCGCCGCTCGGGGCCTCTGCGGCGTACATCTCGTCGGGGACGTGGTCGCTCGTCGGGCTGGAGCTGCCGGCTCCCGTGCTCACCGAGGCGAGCCGCGCAGCGAACTTCACCAACGAGCTCGGGCTCGACGGCACGGTCCGGTACCTGCGCAACGTCATGGGGCTGTGGGTGCTCGACGAGTGCGTCCGGGCCTGGGCGGCAGACGACGGTGCGTCCGTCGACCTGCCAGGCCTGCTCGCCGCCGCAGAGGCCGAGCCCGGAGGGCGCTGCCTCGTGGACGTCGACGGCGACGAGTTTCTCGCCCCGGGCGACATGCCCCGCCGGGTGTCCGCCGCCGTCGCCCGCCTCGGCGTCGAGCTGCCCGGTACGCGGCCGGCCCTGGTCCGCGTGATCCTCGACAGCCTGGCCGCGGCGTCCGCTCGGGCGATCTCCGAGGCATCTGCCCTGGCAGGCGTGGCTGTGGACGCAGTGCACGTGGTCGGTGGCGGGTCGCAGAACGAGCTGCTGTGCCGGCTCACGGCCGAAGCGGCGGGGCTGCCCGTGATCGCGGGACCGGTCGAGGCGACGGCCCTCGGGAACGTGCTCGTGCAGGCACGCGCGGTCGGCGTCGTGTCCGGCGATCTGGCGGCGCTCCGCGAGGTGGTGCGCGAGAGCAGCTCCCTGCGGCGCTATGACCCCGCGCCGGGAAGTTAGCCGGCGGGCACGTGCGGGCGGAGGTGCCGGGCAATGCATACCCGGGCGAGGTGTGTTGCGCTCAGTAGACATTGTGCACTGAGCGCAACACACTCCGCGGATTAGGTCTTTCTCCGAGCCTCAGCCGCGGGGAGCGCTGGAGGCGCGCACGATCAGCCGCGGGCTCAGCTCGATGCGGTGCACCGGCCGGTCCGCCCCGGTCACCGCGTCGCCGCCGTCGCTGCCAGGCGACGCCGCGGCATCCGCCCGGGCCGCAAGGCGGCGCATCAGGAGCTCCAGCGCGCCCGCGCCGATCGCCGCCTTGGGCGGCCGCACCGCGGTGAGCGGCGGGTCGGCCAGGCCTGCGACCTCGTCGTCGTACGCGATCACCGCGAGGTCCGCTGGCACTCGCACGCCGCGCTCCTGCGCCTGCTCGACCAGCGAGATCGCCTCCCGGTCGGAGTGCACGATGAGCGCCGTCGCTCCGGTCTCCGCGCACCTGTCCAGCACGGCGGCGGCCTCGTCGGCCCAGTCGGCGTCGAACATCGGCACGGTCTCCAGGTCGACCACCACGTCGAGGCCCAGCTCGTCCGCCACCGCGAGAAAACCACGCCGCACGGCGGCCGAGGTCGGGCTGGTCCGCGACGTCACCAATCCCACCCGCCGGTGCCCGCGCTCCGCCATGTGCCGCGTGGCCACGCCTGAGCCGAGCGCGTGGTCGGTGGCCACCGACTCCAGCGGCTCGCGGTACGGGCCGGTCGCCAGCCGCCGTTCCATCAGCACCACCGGGACGCTCAGGCCGGCCAGCCACTCACCGAGCTCGGCGGCTTCGGGCCCGTCGACGGGCGGCGCCACGAGGAGACCGTCCACACCCGGTCCGCCATCCTCCCCGACGAGCGCGGCCACCTGGCGCCGGACCTGGTCGACCTCGTACGACGCGCCGCGCAGGATCAGCCGCACCTCTCCGCGCGCGGCGTCCCGCGCGCCGCGGATCACCTCGGGCCAGTAGTACTCGATGGAGGGCACGACCATGCCGATGGTCAACTGGTCGACACGGTCGCCGGAGGCCGGATCGGGCTGGGGGATGCCGGTGCCGGCACCCGTGCGAGCACCGAGGCCCGCGCTACGGGCCGGGATCCGGGCGCCGCCGTGCACCTTCTCCAGCGTGCCGTCCGCGACGAGCAGCGCGAGGTCGCGTCGCACGGTCACTGGTGTCACGCCGAGTACACGCGACAGGTCGCTCACGCGCGCCGAACCGGTCTCCCGCACTCGCGCGATGAGGCGCGCCCGACGCTCGCTGGGGAGCGGCGCTTCCTCAGTCATGCAACCTCCTGCGGTACGGACCCGGTGGGTCTCATGGTTACTCGGAACGTGCCGGACGGCGCCTCGGTACGCGCGGTCAGCCGCAACCGGGTCAGATGTGTGCCCCAGACGGCCGACAGCTCGGCGTCGTCCAGCTCGCGCACGTCCAGCTCGGCGTCGACGGCATCAGGATCCCAGGTCAGGGAGAGTACGCGTGCCGTCGCCGGGCCGTCGTCCGGGGTGAACCGGACCTGTGCACGGCCGGTTGTGAGCGTGACGTCGCCGGCCAGGAGCCAGTGCCACGCTGTCGAGCCGTCGGCGGACGCCACGGGCGCCGCGTCCGAGAACGTCCAGGTGTCCTCGACGGTCACCGTCTCGGCGCCCGGGTCCAGCGTGGTCTCGCGCCACCAGTGCTCGAGCCCGTCCACCGGATAGGCCCCGCCGAGATCCAGCAGGGCCCGCCAGCGGCGGGAGTCCGCTCCGCCGTCAGAGACCTCGAAGCCGCGCGCGCCGAACCGCTCGCCCGGGGCCTGCTCCACGCCGCGCACCCGGGGGACGTTGTGCCAGTCCCCCCGGACCATCCACAGGTCGTACCGGTCCGGTCCGAAGGTGCCCGCGCGGTACGTGGGCTTGCCGGCGTCGGCCACCACGGGTACGCCGTCGAGCGCCACGACGACCGAGCCCACGTCCACGTGGTTGTGGTTCTCGCCGTTGTGCCCGCCCTTGACCGAGACCGCGAGGCCTCGCGCGGACCCGGGCGCCGAGCGGGCCACGGCGATCCCTGTCGAGGGGAAGTGCGCCCACCCGACCAGGGGCGGAGCGGCGGTCGGCGCCTCGGCCCACGCGGCGTCGGAGAGCAGCCGGACGGCCCGGGGGAGGGAGGCACGTTCGTCGAACAGGCCGCCCGGCAGCCTGCGGTGGGCGGACGCGTGCCGGGCGGCGTCGCCGTCGCCTACGCGCAGCGCCCAGGCGTGCACGACGTTCCACGGCCACGTCGCGAGCGGGCGCGCGACGCTGTCGGCCACGTTGACGTACCAGCCGCCGCCGAGGTGCATGGAGTGCGGGAACGCGATGGTCGCGCGGATGCGGTCCAGCGCCGCCGGTTCCGGCTCGGTCCCGGCGAACCGGAGCAGGTCCTGCGCCTCCAGCGCGCGGGCGGCGCCCTGCCACCAGTAGCTGTAGCCCTCGTCCACCCCGCCGTCGGCGGGCAGCGACGCCCAGTAGGCGGCTATCCCTTCCGCGACGAGCGCGGTGACGGCCCGGCGCCGGTCCGGGTCCTCCTCCAGCGCGAGGTTGGCGGCCAGCACGTTCCCCTGGATCCACGGGCTCCAGTTCATGATCGGGTGGTCGACGCCGAGCCACCACCAGTCGCGGCGCTCGGTGAAGGGCCGCAGCACCCTGGCCTGGGTCTCCTGCCGGATCCGCCACCGCACGCCGGGGGCGCGCTCGTCGAGCACCGGGCCGAGCAGGTGGTCGATCCACGCGAGCTGCGCGGCGACCTCGCCCGCCCCGAGGTCCAGGTACGGCTCGGTGACGGTGGGCGTGACCCGGCCGAACCGGGTCTGCGTGTCGTCGTGGGCCGCCCAGCACCAGGTCGACTGCTCGCACAGCAGCAGGACGCCGTCGACGACCTCGTCGACTCGGTCCGTGCGCGGGTCGAGCAGCGCCGCCAGCGTCGCGCGGGTGAGGCGCGCGTGCCGGGCGGCCACGTTCGCCTCGTAGACCGTGCGGTCGCCGTCGCGGAAGAACCTGGCGTACTGCGAGGCGAGGGTCTGCGGCCACGGAGTGCCGCGCTCGGCGTCCGCCGTCGCCTCCGTCGGCACGAGGGCCTCGACGACGCGGTCGGACGCCCAGAAGCCCCGGTCGGCGACGTCGGGAGCAGGCAGCGGCGCTGCTGTCATGTGCTGTCCTCCAGTGATCGAAAATGATCGTAGAGGATTTCTCTGCCGAGAGCCAGGGGCTTGCCAAGGCCACGTGGCGTGGGCTTCAATGAGCCATCGTCCGATCGTAGTTGATCGGAACTGTTCGGCTGGATGATCAGGCGAACGCGAACTCGATGGGGAGGAGAGCTGTGGTGCGGCGACCTGAGGTCCTGCTCGTCATGGACGACCGAGCGCGGAAGATGCAGTTCGGTCCTGAGGAGGAAACCCGGCTGCGCGAGCTCGCGCTGCTCGGTGAGCCCGTACGCGTCACCGCCTACGACACGCCAGAGGCCAAGGAACGGCTGGCGGACGTCGAGGTGCTCCTCACCTCGTGGGGTGCCCCCCGGATCACCGCGGAGGTCCTCGACCTCGCGCCGAACCTGCGCGCGGTGCTGCACTGCGCCGGCACGGTCCGGCCGCTCGTGTCCGACGCCGTCTGGGAGCGCGGGCTGCTCGTCACCAACGCCGTCGCGGAGAACGCGCTGCCGGTCGCAGAGTTCACGGTGGCCGCGATCTTCATGGCGGGCAAGAAGGCGCCGTTCCTCGCGAACATCGCCCGCACGCGGCGCGACGACTGGTCCTACCTGGGCGAGCACGAGGTCCTGTCCAACCGGGACCGGGTGGTCGGGATCGTCGGCTTCTCCCGGACCGGGCGCCAGGTGGTAGCGCGGCTGACCGTGCAGGGCTCCGGCCCCGAGACGCGCGAGCTTCTCGTCGCGGACCCGTTCGCGGACCCCGCCGCCGTGGCCGAGGCCGGTGCGCGGCTGGTGCCGCTCGACGAGCTGCTGGCCGCCTCCGACATCGTCTCCCTGCATGTCCCCGAGCTGCCCTCGACGCGCAAGCTGATCGGCGCGCGCGAGCTGGCGCTCCTGCCGGACGGCGCCACCCTGATCAACACCGCGCGCGGCGCCGTCGTGGACACCGCGGCGCTGGAGCGCGAGTGCGCGACCGGCCGCATCTACGCGATGCTCGACGTCACGGAGCCGGAGCCGCTGCCGGCGTCGTCGGTGCTGTACGACCTGCCCAACGTCATGATCACGCCGCACATCGCCGGTTCGCTCGGGACGGAGACACGGCGGATGACCGCCGCCGCGCTCGACGAGCTCGAGCGGTACGCACGGGGTGACTCCCCGCGGAGCGCCGTGACCCGCGCCGACATGGAGTTCGTCGCATGAGCCGCGACGTCCCCGTCATGCAGACCGGGCCTGAGGCCCGCGCCTGGCTCACGGCCTACGCCGACCGGCTCCTGGCCGGGGTCCGGCCGTACGCCTCGCCGAGCGGGTCGCTCATCACGCTGCCCGGCAAGCCCGGCGGGTACGGCACCGCCGTCGACGGCCTCGAGGGGTTCGCGCGGACGTTCCTGCTGGCCGGCTTCCGGCTCGCGGGCGAGGACGGGGAAGACCCGACGGGCCTCGCCGAGCGGTACGCGGCAGGGCTGGCGGCAGGCACCGACCCCGCACACCCCGAGCGCTGGACCCGGCCGGAGGAGCACGGCCAGGCCAAGGTCGAGGCAGCCTCGCTCGCCCTGATCCTCGACATGACGCGGCCCTGGATCTGGGACCGCCTGTCGCCCGAGGTGCAGGAACGGACCGTCGAGTACCTCGCGTCGGTCGTCGGCGACCTCGACTACCCGGACAACAACTGGGTGTGGTTCCGGATCGTCGTCGAGACGTTCCTGCGTTCGGTCGGTGGCCCGTTCTCCGCCGACGACATGGTGCACGACCTCGCGGCGCACGACCGGTTCCACCGTCCCGGCGGCTGGTTCGCCGACGGTCCCGAGCGGAGCTTCGACCACTACACGGGCTGGGCCCTGCACCTGTACCCGGCTCTGTGGGAGCGGATGACGGGCGCCGCGGAGGTCGCGTCGGCGGCCGGCGACGACCTGACGACCCGGTCGGCAGCCGACCGCGAGCACCTGGCGCGCTACCTCGACGACGCGCTGGCGCTCGTCGGGTCGGACGGCGGCCCGCTCATCCAGGGCCGCAGCCTCACCTACCGCTTCGCGGCCGCCGCGCCGTTCTGGGCCGGCGCCTTCGCCGGAGTCGGCCGCCCCGGGCAGCTCAGGGAGGCCGCGACGCGGATCGTGCGGCACTTCGCCGCGCACGACGTGCCCGGACCGGACGGCCTGCTCACCCTCGGCTGGCACGGCCCGTGGCGTCCCATCGCACAGCGGTACAGCGGCCCCGGGTCGCCCTACTGGGCGAGCAAGGGCCTGCTCGGCCTGGCGCTCCCTGCGTCCCACGAGGTGTGGACCGCCGCCCCCGAACCGCTCCCCGTGGAGGTCGGTGACGTGCTGGCGATCGCCGCCGCGCCCGGCTGGGCGATCAGCGCCACGCGCGACGACGGCATCGTCCGCGTGATCAACCACGGCACCGACCACGCGGTGCCGGGGGCCGACGTCGGCGACTCGCCCCTCTACGCGCGGCTCGGCTACTCGACGGCGACCTCGCCGCTGCTCGACGCCGAGGCGTGGGACTCGCCCCTGGACCAGTCGGTGGTGCTGCTCGACGCCGACGGCCTGGCGACGCACCGCACGGGTTTCGAGACCGGACCGGTGGTCGAGCCCGTCGAGACCGCAGCCGTGCTGTCCTCGACGGCCGAGGCCCACTGGGTCGAGCCCGACCCGACCGTCCCCGACCACGGCTCCGGCCGGCCGGGCACCTCGACCCCTGCGGGCCGGATCACCACCGTGTCCCTGGTCCGCGGTGCCTGGGAGGTGCGGCTGGTGCGCGTCTCGGCGCTCGCCCAGGCCGGGACGATCGAGACCACCGGGGCCACGGCGCTGCGGATCGGCGGCTGGTCCGCCGGTCCGGGGCTCGTCTCCACGGTGGTCCCGCTGCTGGGCGACGTCGCACCGGTGTGCGGCGAGACGACCTCCGACGACGCCACCCCGTTGGCCGGCCCGACCGTGACCCCCTGGTCGCGGTACGCGCCGGTCCCGGACGGGTGGGTAGCCGTCGGTATCTACCTGGCGCGCACGCCCGCCATCGGGCAGCCGCGCCTCGAGCTCACCGCCGGACAGGCCGCCGTGACCTGGCCGGACGGGGAACAGACCACGGCAACCCTGCCCTGACCACACACGCCGCTCCCGACAACCGCCAGCAAGGCGTCGTGGGAGCGGAATACTCGAAGGAGAGTAGGAATGAACCGCAAGCTCATGAGCGCGGTCGGCGTTGCCGCCGCCGCGTCGCTGGCACTGACCGGGTGCGGCGCCGAGTCCGAGCCGGAGGCCCCCGAAGGCCCCGTCACCATCACGCTGGCCGGCTGGGACTTCGCGTCCACGCCGGAGTTCCAGACGCTCGCGGACGCCTACCACGAGGCCAACCCGGACGTCACCGTGGAGCTCAAGGAGTACCCGGCGGGCGACGACTACGACACGGCACTCACCGCCGACCTGTCGGCCGGTGCGGCGCCGGACGTCTTCATCGTGAAGAACCTGAAGAACTACGTGACGTTCCAGGAGGGTGGCACGCTCCTCGACATCTCGGACGTGGCCGCAGAGCTCGACCCGGCGACGGGTGGCCTCGAGCCGATGGCCGTCGACGGCAAGACCTTCGCGGTGCCCTACCGCCAGGACACCTGGCTGCTCTACTACAACAAGGCCATGTTCGAGCAGGCCGGTGTCGACCTGCCCGACGGCTCCTGGACCTGGGACGACTACGCCGACGCCGCCGAGAAGCTGACCAAGGGCCTCGACGAGAAGCAGGTCACCGGTACCTACCTGCACAGCTGGCAGTCCACCGTGCAGGGCTTCGCGCTCGCGCAGACCGATGGCGCCTCCATCGACGGCGGCGACTTCTCGTACCTCGCGCCGTACTACGAGCGTGAGCTCGCGATGCAGGACGCCGGTTCGCAGCCGTCCTACGCCACGGTCACCACGAACGAGCTGACCTACCAGGCGCAGTTCGGCACCCAGAAGGCGGCGATGATGCCGATGGGCTCGTGGTACATCGGCACGCTCGTGGCCGAGCAGGCCTCGGGTGCGGCCAACACGTTCGAGTGGGGCATCGCGCCCATCCCGCAGCTCGACGAGTCGACGACCGGCACGGAGAACACGCCGGTCAGCTTCGGTGACCCGACGACCATGGGCATCAACGCCGGGATCGACGAGTCGAAGATCGCCACCGCGAAGGACTTCCTCAAGTTCGCCGCGGGCCCCGAGGGCGCCGCCGCGCTCGCCGGGATCGGCATCACGCCGGCTCTCATCGACGACACGGTCGCGGACGCGATCTTCTCGCTGGAGGGCGTGCCCCAGGACGAGCTGTCCCGCTTCGCCTACACCACGCACGACACCCTGCCGGAGAACCCGGTGGGTCAGAACACGGCGGCCATCCAGACGATCCTGGGCGAGCTCCACTCGGCGGTCATGTCCGAGTCCACCCCTGTGGACGAGGCGATCACCGAGGCCGAGGAGCGCGTGGCCAACGAGGTCGGCTAACCGCCCTGCTTGGTTGTGGGCGCGATCGTCGCGCCTCGGACGCAGAGTCGCGACGGTCGCGCCCACAACCAAGAGCCCGCCCCCGTGCAGGCCCCGGAACATCAGTACTTCAGAGGAGATATCCCCCATGACGACACCGGTCGTCGGCAACCAGCGAACCCTCGGGTTCTCGCAGCCGGAGCCCTCGCGGCAGCTCAGAGCGCCGCGTACGTCGCTGAAGGTGCGCAATGCGCTGATCGGCTGGACGTTCATCCTGCCGAACTTCCTCGGCTTCGCGGTGCTCACCCTGACGCCGGTGATCACGCTGTTCTACATGTCCCTGACGGACTGGAACATCTTCGGGACCGCGGAGTGGGTCGGCTTCGACAACTTCACGCGGCTCGTGGGCGACAAGAGCTTCCACACCGCACTCGGCAACACCTTCTACTACGCCGCGCTGCACATCCCGATCACCATCGTCGTGTCGCTCGCCCTCGCGCTGCTGCTCAACCAGAAGCTGCGTGGCGCCGCGTTCTTCCGCACGGTGGCCTTCTTCCCCTACATCACCTCGATCGTCGCCGTCGCCGTGGTGTGGAACATGCTGTTCAGCCCGGAGTTCGGGCCGATCAACCAGTTCCTGGGTCTGTTCGTCGACGGCGACCTCCCCGGCTGGACCGTCTCCAAGGACTGGGCGATGCCCGCCGTGATCATTGTGGGCACGTGGAAGGACATGGGCTACTACATGCTCCTGTTCCTGGCCGGCCTGCAGACCGTCCCGGCTGAGCTGCACGAGGCCGCCCGGATCGACGGCGCCGGCTCCTGGCAGCGCTTCTGGAACGTCACGCTGCCCTGCCTGCGGCCCACGATGTTCTTCGTGACCGTCATGGTCACGATCCAGAGCTTCAAGGTCTTCGACCTGATCCTCGTCATGACCGACGGCGGTCCGGGTCAGGCGACCCTCGTGCTGAGCCAGTACATCTACCAGAAGGGCTTCGAGCAGTTCGAGTTCGGGTACGCCTCGGCCGTCGCGGTGGTCCTGTTCTTCATCTGCATCCTCGTGACCGTGGTGCAGTTCCTCTACAACAAGCGGAGGGATGCGTGATGGCCTCCCGTACGTCCACCGCCCGGAAGTCCGGCCGGGTACTGCTCTATGTCGTGATGATCATCGCGGCGGCAGGGATCATGCTGCCGTTCGCCTGGATGGTGATCTCGTCGCTGAAGCTCAACAACGAGGTGTTCACGGCACCGGTGCAGTGGATCCCCGACCCGGTGCAGTGGCGCAACTACCTCGACATCTGGGTCAAGGCCGACATGGTCACCTGGGTGCGCAACACCCTTGTGCTGTCCGTCGCCGTGACCTTCCTGCAGCTGCTGACCGGCAGCTTCGCGGCCTACGGCTTCGCCAAGATGCGCTTCCCGGGGCGTGACGCGCTGTTCCTGCTGTACATCGGGACCATCGCGGTGCCGTGGCAGTCGTACATGATCCCGCAGTTCCAGATGATCTCCGGCTGGGGGCTCAACAACACCCTGTGGGCGATCATGCTGCTGCAGGCGTTCGGCGCCTTCGGCGTGTTCCTGATGAAGCAGTACTACGAGTCCATCCCCGACTCCCTGTCGGAGGCGGCGCGGATCGACGGGCTGTCCGAGTACGGGATCTGGTGGCGCATCATCATGCCGCTGTCCGTGCCTGCTCTGGCGTCGCTCACGATCATCACGTTCGTCCAGACCTGGAACGACTACCTCGGTCCCCTCATCTACCTGCGCGACCGCCCGCTGTGGACCATCCAGCTCGGTCTGCAGTCGTTCATCGGTGAGTACAACGCCGAGCACGCGCTGATCATGACGGGCTCCGTGCTGTCGGTGCTGCCGATCGCGCTCATCTTCCTGCTCGGCCAGCGCTACTTCGTCCAGGGCATCGCGACGACCGGCGTGAAGGGGTGACCACCGTGGACGCCGTGGGCGCAGGGACCGGTGCGGCGGCAACGCCGCGCCGCCGGCAGCTGATCGGTCCGGAGACGTACGAGATGGTGTTCGGCACCGTCTACACCGGGCTGATGACGAACCTGCTCCTGGCGATCGCGTGCCTCCCCCTCGTCGTACTGGTCGCGGCGACCGACCCCGCCGCGACCTGGCCGTACGTCGCCCTGGCGGCTCCGCTGCTCGGCCCGGCACTCGCCGCGGCCTTCGCGGTGTTCGGCGCTTTCAGCTCCGACGGTTCGACGGCGGTGGTACGCACCTTCGCGCGCGCCTGGCGACGGCACCTGCGCCGCGGCCTCGCCATCGGGGCGCTCGCGACGGGCGCCGTGGTCGTGGCCGCCGTCGACGTGGCCTTCTTCTGGGGCCGCACGCTCGGAGCCCTGGTGATCCCGGTGCTGGTGACCCTCGCCGTCGGGGCGGTCTTGACCGCCGTCCTCGCCCTGGCCGCCGTGCCCGACATGGCCGGCACGCGCCTGCGCGACGTGCTCCTCGCGGCCCTGGTGCTCGGCACCCGGCGCTGGTACCTCTCGGCGGGCGCCCTGCTCGTGCTCGGACTGCTGCTGTCCGTCCTGGAGGTGCGCCCGGTCGTTGGCCTCGGCTTCGCCGCGGCGCCGCTGCTCTACGCGGTATGGGGCATCTGCCGCTTCACCCTCCGCCCGTCGCGGTAGAGCTCCGTCGCCGAAGTAGAGCGCCTGTCCGGACAGGCGCTCTACTTCGGCGATCCGTCAGAGGTGCGGGGCTACGTGCTTCTCGTAGCGGGTCAGGACCGTGGCCGCCGTCTCAGCGGTCGGGCGGGACCAGATCTCCTCGTTGAAGATCTCGGTCTCGACGTCGCCGACGTAGCCGGCGTCGCGGACCCAGCCCGTGATCGTCGCGAAGTCGATGTACCCGTCGCCGACGTGGCCGCGCGAGTTCAGCGGCTCCGCCGCGAGCGGCAGCACCCAGTCGCACACCTGGTACGACGCGATGCGGTCCTCCCGCCCCGCCCGGGCGATGGACTTCCGCAGCGAGGGGTCCCACCACACGTGGTAGGTGTCGACCACCACGCCGACCTCGGACGCCGCGAACGGCGCCGCCAGGTCCAGAGCCTGCGCGAGCGTGGAGATCACCGCCCGGTCGGCGGCGAAGATCGGGTGCAGCGGCTCGAGCACTATCCGCACGCCGTGCTCGGACGCGAAGGGCACCAGGTCCGCGATCCGGTCGGCGACGCGGCCGCGCGTGGCCACGAGGTCGCGGTCCACGCCGGACGTCGGGGCACCGCCCGGCGTCGACCCGGCGAGCCCGCCGACGACGAAGACCAGCTCCGTGGTGCCGATCGTCGCGGCCTCCTCGATCGCCAGCTTGTTGTCGTCGAGCGCGGCACGGATCCCGGAGTCGTCGGCAGCGGTGAGGAAGCCGCCGCGGCACAGGGACGACGCGCGCAGCCCGGCGTCGGCGATGATGCGGGCCGCCTGCGGCGCGCCGACGTCCTGCACCAGGTTGCGCCACGGCCCGACCGCGCCGAAGCCCGCGGTGGCCGCCGCCTCGCATGCCTCGGCGAGCGAGGCGTGCTTGACGGTCGCGGTGTTCAGCGAGGCGCGGCTCATGCGGTCACCCCGTACGTCGTCAGGAGGGCCCGGAGCCGTGCGGCGGCCAGCGGCGGGTCGAGCAGCATGCCGCAGCCGTCGGCCAGGCGGGCCAGCTCGACGAGATGGCGCAGCGAACGGCCGGAGTGCAGCCCGCCGACCAGCGAGAACCCGGGCTGGAACCCGTTGAGCCAGGACAGGAACGCGATCCCGGTCTTGTAGTAGTACGTCGGCGCCGCGAAGATGTGCCGGCCCAGCGCCTCGGTGGAGGCCAGGATCTTGTGCCCGCCCTCGGCGTCCCCGGCGTCGAACGCCTGCAGCGCCGTCGAGGCGGCGGGGTAGATCGCGGCGAAGATCCCGAGCAGCGCGTCCGAGTGGCCCTGCTCGTCACCGGCGATGAGCTCCGGGTAGTTGAAGTCGTCACCGGTGTACAGCCGTACGTCGGAGGCGCCTGCCGACAGCTCGGCCAGCGAACGGCGCAGGCCCACCTCGTGGGTCGCGTCGAGCAGGGACACCTTGACGCCGTCGATCCGCGGCTGGTGCGCCCGGATCAGGTCGAGGAACGTCGCGGTGGCGTCGTCGACGGAGTCCGAGCCCCAGTAGCCGGCCAGCGCCGGGTCGAACATGGTGCCCAGCCAGTGCAGGATCACCGGCTGCTCGGCGTCGGCGAGGACCGCGTCGTACACGAGGGCGTAGTCCTCGGGCCCGCGGGCGACCTTCGCCAGCGCACGCGAGGCCATGACGATGACCTGCGCCCCGGCGTCCTGCACCAGGTGGAGCTGCTCGCGGTACGCGTCGGCCACCGTGGCGAGCCCAGCGTTACCGGGCACCAGACCGGCGACGACGTCGGGCGTGAGCTGGTCGGTTCCCGCACCGCAGGCGACGCGGGCGCCCACCGAGGCGGCCTCGGCCGCCGACCGCCGCACGAGCTCCTGCGTCGCCGCCCAGTCCAGCCCCATGCCGCGCTGCGCGGTGTCCATCGCGTCGGCGACACCGAGACCGTGCTCCCAGATGCGGTGCCGGTAGGCGAGCGTGGATTCCCAGTCGACGACGGCGGGCGCGCCCGGGACGTTCTCCGCCCCGACCTGCGGCACCACGTGGGCCGCCGCGAAGGCGATGCGGGACTCGATGGGTCGTGACGGCTTCGTCCAGGGGCCGGGGGCGCTCAGCTCGACGGTCTCCGAACCGGTGACCCGGCCCTCGCCGTCGAACACGGGGAGCGCGACTGCCGCCCCGCTCACAGGGTGATCTCCGGGATGTCGAGGCGGCGGCCCTCCGCGGAGGACTGCAGGCCGAGCTCGGCGAGCTGCACACCGCGGGCCGCCGACAGCAGGTCGTAGCGGTGCGGGCGCCCGGCGACGACGTCGCGCAGGAACTCCTCCCACTGCAGCTTGAAGCCGTTGTCGAGGTCGGCGTTCGCGGGGACGTCGAGCCACTGGTCGCGGAACGGCTCGGTGACCGGCAGGTCCGGGTTCCACACGGGCTTGGGCGTGTGCGAGCGGTGCTGGGCGCGGCACTCGCGCAGGCCGGCGACGGCGGAGCCGTGCGTGCCGTCCACCTGGAACTCGACGAGCTCGTCGCGGAACACGCGCACGGCCCAGGACGAGTTGATCTGCGCGACGACGTCGTCCCCGTCAGGGGTGGTGACGTCGAAGATGCCGTACGCGGCGTCGTCGGCGGTGGCGGCGTACTCCTTGCCGGACTCGTCCCAGCGGGTCGGGATGTGCGTGACCGTCTTGGCCGTCACCGTCTTGACCTGCCCGAGGATGCCCTCGAGCACGTAGTTCCAGTGGCAGAACATGTCGGTGGTCATGCCACCGCCGTCCTCCTTGCGGTAGTTCCAGGAGGGGCGCTGGGCGGCCTGTGAGTCGCCCTCGAACACCCAGTAGCCGAACTCGCCGCGCAGCGACAGGATGCGGCCGAAGAAGCCCTCGTCCACGAGGCGGCGCAGCTTCACGAGGCCCGGCAGGTAAAGCTTGTCGTGCACGACGCCGACGGTCACGCCGGTCTCCGCCTGGAGCCGCGCGAGCTCGATCGCCTCGGCGAGGGTCTCCGCCGTCGGCTTCTCGGTGTAGACGTGCTTGCCCTGCCGCATCGCCTTCGACAGTGTCGCGGGGCGCAGGTTCGTCATGGCGGCGTCGAACACGATGTCGGCGTCACCGATCGCCGTGTCCAGGTCGGTGGTCCAGTGCTCCACGTCGTGCAGCGTGGCGAGCTCCTTGAGCTTGTCCGCGTTGCGGCCCACCAGCACGGGCTCGACCTGGACCCGGGAACCGTCGGGGAGCGTGACGCCACCCTGGTCGCGGATCGGCAGGATCGAGCGCACGAGGTGCTGGCGGTAACCCATGCGGCCGGTGACGCCGTTCATGGCGATGCGAAGTGTGGTCACGGGCGGGACTCCATCGTCGTGGCTTGGGAATGCGCTTTCCCGGAAAGCGTAGCGCACGACCCGCGGTGAGTACATGCGCCGTCCGTGGTTCGCGGCGCGGGGCCTTGGCTGGCTGGGCGGGGATCGCCGCCCGGCCGTTCAGGGCTGCTCGCATCGCCGAACCGCACGTTGCTGGTGTTCGGGTGTGCCGAGCCGAACGTTGGTGGTGTCCGGGTCGCTGAACCGCACGTTGCTGGTGCTCGGGGTGTGCCGAGCCGAAGGTTGGTGGTGTCCGGGTCGCCGAACCGAACGTTGCTCGTGCTCGGGTGTGCCGAGCCGAAGGTTGCTGGCGTCGGGGTCGCCGAACCGAAGGTTGACCGTGCATCTGTATGTCGAACCGCAACGACACGCCGATACGGGCGTGCTTCGTCGGCGTGCCGTTCGGTTCGGCGGACCCTTGGACCGTCAGCTTGCGGTTCGGCGAGTCCGAGCACGAGCAGCCTTCGGTTCGGCGGCCCGGACACGAGGAACCTGCGGTTCGGCGACCCAGACGCCAGCAACAACTTCCGGTTCGGCGACCCGGACACCAGCAACGTTCGGTTCGGCACATCCGAGCACCAGCAACGTTCGGTTCGGCGACCCCGACACCAGCAACGTGCGGCTCGGCACAGCCGGACACCAGCAACCTGCGGTTCAGCCGGCGATCCCCGGCGTGGAGTCGCGGAGGACGACCTCGCCGCGCACCGGGGCGGGCGTCTCGTCCTTGCGGCCGAGCGCCAGCGCGGTCGCCGCCTCGCTGACCTCGTCCAAGGGGATCCGCACGGTCGTGAGCCCGGGGGACACGTCACGCAGGGTGTGGATGTCGTCGAACCCGGCCACGGCGACGTCGTGCGGCACGCTCAGGCCCGCGTCGCGGACGGCAGCCATGGCGCCCACAGCCATGACGTCGTTGACCGCGAACACCACCTCCGGTGTCTCCGCAGCCGCCGCCTTGGCGGAGGTCGTCCTCCCGAGCAGCGCCGTCATCGCCTCGTGGCCGCCGTCCCTCGTGAAGCTGCCGCGCACGACGTCACGGTCGGGCACCGGGCAGCCCAGCTCGGCGAGCGTGCTCAGGAAGCCGCTCGTCCGGTCGGCCGCCGTACGCAGCCCGGGCGGTCCCGCCAGTACCCCGAACCGGCGGTACCCGATCCGGTGCAGCGCCCGCGCGAGGTCGCCCGCGCCCCCCGCGTTGTCGATCTCCACGACGGGCAGCCCGCCAACGGCCTGTCCGATCGTCGCCACGCCGCCCCCGGCCCGCTGGAACGTGGTCAGCGCCTGCTCCAGCGCGCCGGCCTCGCGCCGCAGCCGGTCCACGACCTCCGCCGGGTGTGTCTCCGGCAGGGCCTCGGGCGGCACGCCGCGGCTACCCGCGAGGATGATCGCGCGGGACCGCTGCCGCCGGGCCAGCTCGACGAAGGCGAGCTCCCGTTCGGGGCTGTGCTCCGTGGAGGACAGCGTGACGATCAGGCCCTCGCGCTCGGCGGCGCGGGCGACGCCGGCCGCGATGGTCGAGAAGTACGGGTCGGCGATGTCGTGCACCACGAGCCCGAGCGCCGACGTGCGGCCGCGAGCCATGGCCTGCGCGCTCGGGTCCGGCGAGTAGTCGAGCCGGCGTGCCGTCTCCAGGACACGTTCGCGCAGGTCCGCGCGGACGCTGCGGGTGGCGCTCCCGTTGATGGCGCGCGACGCCGTGGCGAGTGAGACGCCGGCCTCTCGGGCGACCTGGCTCAGGGTGACGGGGGCGTCGGACATGAGGTCATCTTGCCGTGTCCGACGCCCCTGTGGTCATCGAGTCAGACGCGGAGGGGCTTCAAGGCTGCTTCGCGGTGGGTGCGTTCGATGATCGTCGAGTAGCCGGCGATCATGCGGATGTGGCTGAACCGGGGTCGGACGGCGGTCCGGGCCGACTCCAGCTCCTCGCGCCGGGCGGCGGCCTCGATCCACGTCGCGGCGATCTCGGCGGGGTCGAACGACGTCACGAAACCGATGCGGTCCACTATCGACGGCGCGTCGCCCACGGGGGTCGTGACGGGCACCGCCCCGCACATCGAGCCCTCGATCAGGCACAGCGGCGCGGCCTCGCCGAACGTCGAGGTGAGCGCGACGACGTCCGCCGTCGCGTAGATCAGCTCCATGTCGTGCCGCACGCCCAGCAGGTCCATGTGGGCCAGCAGGTCGGGCCGGTCGTCGAAGATGCGGGCGAGGTCGTCCTGGAGGGCCGGGTTGGCCGCCGTCATGCCTGCGCCGCACATCAGCACGTGGCCGGTGGGCTCGAGCTCGAGGAACGTGCGGGCCGACCGGAGGAAGAGCTCGGGGTTCTTCATCTCGTCGTACCGCGCGGCGTAGACGACCACCGTCGCGTCGCTCGGCACGCCGGCCGCCCCCCGCAGGGCCAGCCGGCGCGCGCCCTGGACCGGGCGGAACCGGGCGAGGTTGATGCCGTTCGGCACCACGCGCAGCAGGTCGGCGGGCACGCCGGCCTCGCGGTACGCGTCCCGCGTCGACTCCGCACAGCAGACGACGGCGGCGAGCCGGCCGCGGTCCGCCGCGGTCAGCAGGTCGCCGAGGGCGTCGCCCTGGTGCTCGGGGTCGGACCGGTGCAGGCACGCGATCACCGGACGGTTCGGGAACGCGTCCTGGTTCACGAGCCGGAGCGGCTGCTCCTTGAGCGACAGCACCACGTGCGAGCTCTCGGCCTGGCGCACGGCGGCCGCGAGCTCCGTCTCCGTGAAGGTGCGCGGGTCATGGCCCGCGTCGGTGCTCCGGCCCAGTGAACCGATCCGGACGCCCGCGGCGCGCAGAGCGCGGTACCGGGGGTCGTCCTCCATGCGCTGGAGGGTGGCCTCACGCCTGACCTCGTGGTGCAGGCTCAGCACGGAATGCTGCTGACGGCCGCCCTGATGCAGACCGGCGACCACCGTCGAGTGCAGGACACGAGCCCCGCCACTGAAGAAGCCCTCGTACAGCGAGAGCACACGCAAGCTGTTGCGCTGGATCACAGACACCACCTCCTGCGCCCAGGGTGAGGCCTGGGCATGTGGGGTACGTGGCAATTCGGTTACGCGAGGATTACGTGTTCAAGGACTTTTGCACAAGGAGGTTTCGGATGTCCTTCTCCGCCTGGGCGGGTGAAGTCTCGCGGCAGCCCAGCGCAACCCACCGCTCGATCATCGCAGGCTCCGCGCGCAGCAGCGAGGTGCCGCGGCGCAGCAGCGTGCCCAGCGGTTTGCGGGCCTCGGCGACGTCCCGGAGGAACCGGAACCAGAAGGTGACCAGCCGCGGCCGGGACAGGCAGATCGCGTCCGCGAGCAGGCCCTCGGCGCGACAGACGTCGACCAGGTGCGCCGCGAAGATGCCCTCGGCGAGGATCAGCGGCGAGTCGCCGATGTCGAGCCGGCGGATCCCCGTCCGGCGCGACGTCGGGATGTCGTACACGGGGACGTCGGCGCGGCCCTCCGTCACGAGCTCGTTCAGCGCGGCGAGCGCGCCCTTGCCGTCCCAGGTCTCGGGGCTGTCCCAGTCCACGCTGCCGTACCGCTGCGGCAGGCCCGGATGGTCGATGTCGAGGTAGAAGTCGTCGAGCTGCACCACCGGCAGCCCGAGACGCTGCGTGAGCGACGTCTTGCCCGACCCCGACGGCCCGGTCAGCAGCACCACGCGTGCCCGGGGACGCCGGGCACCCGGCGGGAGGTCGAAGAGAGTGGGCTCGGGCGCTGGGTCGGTCACGAGAGGCAATTCTCCCGCACGCGGCCCGCTGCGCGCGCCGACGGCCCGCTGCGCGCGCCGACGGCCCGCTGCGCGCGCCGTCGGCCGGGGGCGCGAACACTTTCGTGTGCTCGCGGCGATACAGGGGTGACAGTGGGTGCGGCGAGGCGAAGGGGAAGCGATATGAGACACGTTCGTAGCGGGCCGGCGGCGGGACGCCCGACGTGAGCGCGGGAACGGTCCCGCGGGTGGGTCTGTGGGTCGGCGCCAGGGTCCCGGCCGGCCCGATGGCCGGCCCCGTGATCACCACCGACGCGTCGGTGATCGCTGCCGCCGACCAGGACACCGAGCTGTTCGCCGTGCTCTACGACAGGTACGCGGCGGGACTGTATCGGTACGCCTACCGGCGCGTCGGGGCCGAGCACGCCGAGGACGTGGTGGCGGAGACCTTCGCGATCGCGTTCCGGCGCAGGCGCACGTACGACCGGTCACGACCGGACGCCCGCCCCTGGCTCTACGGGATCGCCACCAAGGAGATCGCACGGTGGTACCGGTCCGAGGAGGCGCGGCTGCGGGCCTGGGCCCGCTCCGACGTCGGGCGCGACGAGGAGTCGCCCGCTGACCGGGTGGCCGAGCGCGTGAGCGCGAGCGCCGCACGGCCGGAGCTCGCGGAGGCGCTGCGGCGGCTGGCCCCGGGCGACCGGGACGTGCTGCTGCTGGAGGCCTGGGGCGACCTCACACAGGAACAGATAGCGCAGACGCTGGGCATCCGGCCGGGCACCGCCCGGTCGCGGCTGCACCGCGCGCGACGACAGGTGCGGGCCGCGCTCGGCGCGGGCGCGACGGACGAGCTGGAGGCGGGACGATGAACGACGAGATGACGATGCTGCGGGCTGCTGGGACAGACCTCGACCCGCGGGGCGGGGCGCCTGCGGCGCTGCGCGAGCGGGTGGTGGCCGGGTTCGTGGCCGACGGCGGTGCGGCGAGCGCGCCGGACCGGGCCGTGGCCGGTGACGTGATCCCGCTGCGCCGGCCGTGGGGGCGGCGGGTGGCCCTGGTCGGCGGTGTGGCGGCGGCACTCACCGGTGCGATGGTCCTGGGGCCGACCCTGGGTGGATCGGGCGACGGTGAGCAGGCGGGCCTGAGGATCGACGCGGCGGCGGCCGCGGTGCTGCAGGACGCGGCGGCGGCCGAGGCGGAGCAGGAGCCGTGGGCTCCGCGGCCGGACCAGTTCGTGTACACGAAGTCCGTCTCGAGCTACTTCGTGATGGAGGACGGCGTCGAGGTCCTGGCGTCGGGCGGCGACGAGGCGTGGACATCGGTCGACGGTCTGCACACGGGGCTCAGCGAGGGCTGGACCGACCCGAACGAGCTCGAACCGGACGGCAGCCGTGGGTCGGAGCCGCTCACGCCGTGCGCCGAGGGCACCGAGTCGTGGTGCGGGAACTTCCCGGCCTACCCGCAGGACCTCCCCACGGACGGGGACGTCGACGTGATGCTGCAGTACCTGCGGGACACCGCGGTGCCGGCTCTGGAGCCGTATCCGACCGAGTGGCCGGAGGCGGTCCCGGACACCGGAACCTTCGAGCGGGCGAAGGAGCTCCTGACGCTCGGCAGCATGCCGCCCCAGGCGCGCAGTGCCGTCTTCGGTGCGATCGCCCTGATCTCGGGCGTGACCGTCACGGGTGAGACCGCTGATGCGGCGGGCCGACCCGGGATCGCCGTCGGGTTCACGTATGCCCAGGGGAACCGGGACGAGCTGATCTTCGACGCGGAGACGAACGGGTTCCTCGGCTTCCGCAGCCTGTGGGACCCCGAGACCCTGGCGAAGGGGGTCCCCGCGACCGGCGACGGAGCGAGCTACGACATGGCGCTCCTGGAGTCCGGCATCGTGGACGAGGTGGGCCAGAAGCCCTGACCTGTTGCTCCCGCTGGAAGGACGTCGCTGGTCGAGGAGGTGCCTCGACCAGCGACGTCCTTGCTTGATCATGGGGGTGCCGGTTCAGCGCGAGGCGATCAGCCGCGAGCCCAGCACCTTCGCGGCGACGACGGCTCCGGCACAGGCAACCACCACGTTCTTGAGGATGTACTGCGCCTCCAGCGTCGGCACGACGCCGTCGAACAGCTCGCCCGGGAACAGCACCAGCGGCGACATGATCCCCGCCAGCGCCCCGTACAGCACGACCAGCCCGACCCGCAGGCCGACCCCGGTGATCAGCGTGAGCCCCACGAACGTCTCGATGATCGCGGTCATCAGCAGTGCTGCGCCGGCTGGGACCGTCCCCAGCGTGAGCAGGTCGATGGTGCGGGTCGCGAGCACCTCGGCGGGCGACGCGCCAGGGAAGAACTTCAGCATCCCGAAGTAGGTGAAGATCAGGCCGACGCTGATCCGCAGTGCGGTGATGCTGTGGGCGGCCAGCAGGCGTTCGAGCGTCCCGAACGCCGTGCGGATCGTGTCTGCGGTGCGGAGCGAGCCCATGCGGCGGGCCTGCCCGGTGTTCGTCATGGTGACCATCGCGGTGCCTCCGGTTCCGGGACACCCTGGTGGCGTCCATGGGTCAACCGTCCCGCCGTCGGCCCGCGCGAGAATCCGCCGCCCGGCGGCACCTGCACTGCGCCGCCCGACGTCGCCCGCCCGGCCCGCGTACGTGCCGTGCGGTACGCGAGGGTCGCGCCCACGACCGGCTAGCGGCCGGCTCCCCGCTGGTAGCGGCCCGGCGTGGTGCGCAGGAGGCGACGGAAGTGTCTCGTGAGGTGCGCCTGGTCGTGGAACCCGGTGGCGACGGCGACGTCGGCTGCGGGCTCCCCGGCCAGGAGCCGGCGGCGGGCCATGTCGAGCCGCCGTCCGACCAGGTACCGGTGGGGCGGGAGGCCGAGCTCATGGGTGAACGCGCGCACCAGGTGCGGCACCGTGACGCCGAGCTCTGCGGCGACCTCGGCCAGCCGGACCGGCCGCGCGGGATCGGCGTCGAGCAGGTCGCGGGCCCGCCGCGCGGTGGTGGTGCCGGCGGGTTCGCGCGGCGGCGTCGGCCGGCCGGAGAGGTGCCAGGCCAGGCCCTCCGTGACCAGGGCGAGCAGGCCCTCGGCCGCGAGGTCCTCGCGCACGGTGAGTGCCCGGTCCAGGCCGACGAAGCGAGCGCGGAGCGTGTCGTCGAGCACGAGCGGTGCGTCGACGGCGCGGCCGACCAGGCCGTCGTCGAGCACGGTGGGCTCCAGGTAGAGCACGCGCTTGCGGAAGCCGGCGGCGGTCACCGACCGCCCGTCGTGCACGACGCCCGGTGGCAGCACCGTCACGCCCGAATGCTGCGCGGCATGCTCCTGACCGTCCAGGCCGTAGCCGATCAGGCCGTGGTCGACCACCAGCACGGTCCACGTGTCGTGCGTGTGGGCGGGGTAGGCGTGCTCGTGCCAGGCGGCGTGCAGCACCTCGGCGACCCCGGGCACCCCGGGACGCCAGGCGCGCACGACATCCGAGTCCGCAGCGGGCGAGGCCATGTCAAGAACGTACAAGAATCCGGCCCGGCGGCGGCCGCAGTGTGAGCGGTATGACCTTCGAACAAGCCAAGATCGTGATCGTGCTGCGGGACGACCTGCTGGGCTGGCAGGAGAACAACGTGACCGCCTTCCTGGCCAGCGCCGTGACCGCCGCCTACCCGGAGCTCGTGGGGGAGACGTACCGCGACGCGGACGGCGTCGAGTACCTCCCGATGCTCGGCACCCCGGTGATGGTCATGGTGGCCGACGGCGACCAGCTCGCCACGATCCGCGAGCGCGCCGCCACCCGCGGGCTGCGGATCGGCCTCTACACGGCGGACCTGTTCGCGACGGGGAACGACGTCGACAACCGGGCCGCCGTCGCGGGCGTCGCCACCGAGAAGCTCGACCTGGTCGGGGTGGCGGTGGCGGGTGAGCGCCGCGTCGTGGACAAGGTGGTCAAGGGCGCGAAGCTGCACCCCTGACCCCCTCAGGACACCAGCACCACGTGCAGCGTCCGGGGGCCGTGCACGCCCTCGACACGTTCGAGCTCGATGTCGCTCGTCGCGCTCGGGCCGCTGATCCAGGTCAGCGGCCGGCCTGGCTCGGCGCCGAGCAGCCGTACCGCCTCGGGGACGGTCTGCACCACCTGGTCGGTCCGGACGACGCACACGTGCACGTCGGGGACCAGGGAGATCGCGCGCCGGCCCTGGTCGGGCTCGCCGTCCAGCACTATCGTGCCGGTCTCGGCGACGGCGACCCTGGCCGCGGTGATCACGGCGTCCACCCCGTCCAGCTCGGCCGCCGTCAGAGGAGCGTCCCGCGAGTCGCGCCGCACGTCGGCGTCGTCGATGGCGGAGAGCCATTCGCCGTCCAGCCCATGGGGCACGACGACGCCGCGCCGCTCGGTGGGCCGGGGCGTGGCCAGCCGGGCCAGCAGCGGCGGGAGCTCCGTGGGGGTTGCCCGGTGCACCTCGGCCTTGTAGTCCACGAGCCGGTCGATCAGCAGGTCCAGCACGACGTCGGACCCGGGGGCGTGCTCGCCCGCTGACCGGTACTCGCGGGGTACCACCGTGGGGGCCGCCGTCGACCCGGCGGAACCGGCGTCCGAGCCGAGCGCCGCCCGGATGCGCGACAGGATCTCATCCTTGGCGTTGGTCATCGCCCGTCCTCTCGTGCGTCCCACCAGTCGTGGAACGTCTGCTTCGGCGGTTCCGGGAGGTCCCGGGACCGGGTCCACAGCGAGCCGGGGAACGGCAGCCGCCTGATCACGCCGTTGCGGGAGATCGCGCGCAGCAGCCGCGGGACCCGGGCCGCGCGGCGGAACCGTGCGCCGTCCGCCATCGCGAAGGACGCCGCCTTCATCGCCGCCTTCCAGACCCGGTCGGCGGTCTCTGGCGACGCTCCCGACAGGGCCACCTCGCGGGCGCGCAGCTCCACGAGGATCGACGGGATGTCGATCTTGACGGGGCACACCTCGTAGCAGGCGCCGCACAGCGTGGACGCGTACGGCAGGTCCGACTTCTCGCCGGTGAGCTGCGGCGTCAGGATCGCGCCGATCGGGCCGGGGTACACCGACCCGTAGGCGTGCCCGCCCACCCGCTCGTACACGGGGCAGACGTTGAGGCACGCCGAGCAGCGGATGCAGTGCAGCGCCGCGCGCCCGGCCTCGTCGGCGAGCACCTTGGTGCGGCCGTTGTCGAGCAGCACGAGGTGGAACTCCTGCGGTCCGTCGCCCGGGGTGACGCCCGTCCACATCGACGTGTACGGGTTCATCCGCTCGCCCGTCGAGGACCGCGGCAGCAGCTGCAGGAACACCTCGAGATCGTCGAACGTGGGGATCAGCTTCTCGATCCCCATCACGGTGATCAGGGTCTCGGGCATCGTCAGGCACATGCGGCCGTTGCCCTCCGACTCCACGACGGCAAGCGTCCCGGTGTCGGCGACGGCGAAGTTGGCGCCGCTGATCGCCACCTTCGCGGACAGGAACTTGCGCCGCAGGTGCGCGCGGGCCGCCATCGCGAGCTCGCGCGGCACGTCCGTCAGGTCGGGCGGGGCGTCCGCCATCCGGTCAAGGAAGATGTCGCGGATCTCGGAGCGGTTGCGGTGGATGGCGGGCACCAGGATGTGCGACGGCATGTCGTCGGCGAGCTGGACGATCAGCTCCGCGAGGTCGGTCTCGACGGCCGCGATGCCCTCCTCGGCGAGCGCCTCGTTGAGCCCGATCTCCTGGGTGGCCATGGACTTGACCTTGACCACCTCGTCGGTCTCCTTGGCGCGCACCAGGTCGGCGACGATCCGGTTGGCCTCGGCGGCGTCGCGCGCCCAGTGCACCACCCCGCCGCGTGCGGTCACGTTGCGTTCGAGCTCCTCGAGCAGCTCGGGCAGGCGCGCCATGACGTCCGTCTTCACCGCGGAACCGGCGTCGCGCAGCGCCTCCCAGTCGGTTACCTCGCCGACCACGCGGGCCCGCTTGGTCCGGATGGTCGACGTCGCCCTGCCCAGGTTGCGCCGCAGCTGGCCGTTGTCGAGCGCGGCCTTCGCGGCGTCGGGGAACGAGGCGCCCCAGTGCAGCGGGTCCTCCGGACGCCCGACGCCGGACAGGGTCCCGGGCGCGGCGTCCGGGCTGGGCCCGCTGCCGTCGCGCGCGGCGGGCATACCGAGGAACGTGCTCATCGGGCCACCTCCTGCTGTGCGCCGGACCGGCTGGTGCCCGCCTGCCCCGGGACCACCGGCGACTCCCGCGTGGAGGCGAGGATCTCCGCCAGGTGCATGGGCCGCACGCCCGTGCCGCCCCGCGAGAGGCCGCCGCCGATGTGCATCAGGCACGACCAGTCGCCCGCGGTGAGCACCTCGGCCCCCGTGTCGACGACCGTGGCGACCTTGTCCTGGAGCATCGCAGCGGACGTGTCCGCGTTCTTCAGCGAGAACGTCCCGCCGAACCCGCAGCAGCCCTCGGCCTGGGCCAGCGGTGCCAGCTCCAGCCCCTCGACGGCCCGCAGGAGCCGCTCGGGCTTGTCGCCCACCCCGAGCATCCGCAGCGAGTGGCACGTGGGGTGATAGGTGACCCGGTGGGGGAAGTACGCACCGACGTCGGTCACGCCGAGCACGTCGACCAGCAGCTCGGACAGCTCGTACGTGCGCTCGGCGACGGCGCTCGCGGCCCGCGCCTCGGAGTGCAGCCCGGCGCGTTCAAGGACCATCGACTGCTGGTGCCGGATCGACCCCGTGCACGAACCGGACGGCACCACGACGGCGTCCCACTCGCCGTCGGCCACGGGGGCGAACGTGCGCACGTGGTTCTGGACCACCGGGACGGCCTCGGCGAGGTAGCCGGTGTTGACGTGCATCTGGCCGCAGCACGCCTGGCCCGCCGGGAACACCACCTCGTGGCCCAGCCGCTCCAGCAGCGTGACGACGGCCCTCGGGGCCTGCGGGAACATGGCGTCGGCGATGCACGTGGAAGCCAGGGCGATGCGCATGGGCACTCTCCTTCGAGGTCTTACCTCACCATAGCCCACTGTGGACAGACCACAGAAGTACAATCGCCCGGTGAGAACCCACGAGCGCGTACTGGCCCAGATCGAGTCAGGCCTGAGCGCGGGCAAGTGGTCCATCGGCGAGCGGCTCCCGGCGGAGCGGGCGCTCGCCGAGGAGCTGGGGGTGTCCCGCCCGTCCGTGCGCGAGGCGATCCGCATCCTCGAGGCGATGGGCATCGTGCGCACCGCCGTCGGCTCTGGCCCGAGCGCGGGCGCCACCCTGATCGACCGGCCCGCGGCCGGCCTCGGCGCGGCGGTCCGGCTGCACGTGGCGTCGGGCACGCTGCCCGTGTCCGACGTCGTCCGTACGCGCGTGCTGCTGGAGGCCGGTGCGGTGCGTGACGCCGCCGCGCGAGCGACCGACGACGCCGCGCTGGCGCGGGCGCGTGAGCACGTCGAGGCGATGGCGGACCCCGGTCTCGACTCCGCCGCCTTCCTGGAGCACGACCAGGACTTTCACATCGAGCTGGCCCGCCTGGGCGGGAACCAGCTCGTCGAGGCCATCCTGAGCGGTATGCGCGCCGCCGTCGCCTCGTATGTGGCGGCAGGCGCGGAGGCCGTCCAGGAATGGCCCCGGACGGCCGCGCGCCTCAGCGCGGAGCACCGCGCGATCCTGGACGCCGTCGCGCGGCACGACGGCGTCCAGGCGGAGCGCCTGATGCGTGAGCACATCGAGGGGTTCTACCGTGAGACGGGTCTGGACGAGCGCGACGGCGTGTCTCCGAAGCCCTCGACCGTCGCGGTGCAGGGCAGTGCGCCGGTCTCTTGATCCGGCCCTGTCTGACTCTGCCCGGTCTGACTCAGCCCTGTCTGACTCAGCTCTGACTCAGCCCTGGTACAGCCAGATCCAGTTGCCGTCGGGGTCGGTGACGGCACTGTTGCGGGGCATGCCCTCAGGGGTGTTGATCGCAACGGCCTCGATGGCCCCGGCCGCGATCGCTTCCCGGTGCGTGACGTCGACCCGCGGTCACGATCTACGTACTAGGCAGGCTTGATCGCCTGCACCACGGTGCGGCACGGGTTGTCGTCCGGGCCCGTGCCGGTCGCGGCGCGCTCCAGGAGATGCCGGAGCAGCAGGCGCTGCTCCGGCTCGAGCCCGGCGAGCAGCTCCTCCTCCGCGGCCGCCACGCGGGCCTGCATCGCGGCGAGCACCTCGAGGCCCTTGTCCGTGGCGACGATGCGCCGTGCGCGCCGGTCGGCCGGGTCGAGCTGCCGCTCGACGAGCCCGCAGCCCTCGAACGCGTCCAGCAGATAGGTCATCACCGTGCGGTCGATGCCGAGGGTGGCGGCGAGCGCCGCCTGGCTCGGCAGGTTGCCGTGCACCACTGCCGTGAGCAGCTGGTAGCCGCGCGTGCCCTGCGGCAGGTCGTCGGCCGCGGCGTCGACCCGAGCGCTCCAGTCGCGCAGGAGCGCGGCGAGCGACCAGCCGAACAGGGAGTGCTGGTCCGTGCGGGTCTCGGTGGGCGTGGTGCTCATGCCCCCATCCTACGGGAATGTGCGGTCTCCCAGAAGAGTTGTTGCTAATATCATCTTCTGAACAGACGATCTGCCGCGAGGTGCGGCGGACGAGGCGACACGAGGGACACCGCGCGCATGACCGACTACGGGCACGACCTGCTCTTCGGCACGTTCATCACCCCCACCAACAGCGATCCGCAGGCGCCCGTCCGGCTGGCGCAGCTCTCCGAGCGGCTGGGCCTCGACCTGGTCACCTTCCAGGACCACCCGTACCAGCCGTCGTTCCTCGACACGTGGACCCTGATGTCGTGGGTCGCCGCGCAGACCGAGCGCATCCACATCTCCGGGAACGTGCTCAACCTGGGCATGCGGCAGCCGGCGCTCGTGGCCCGGTCGGCCGCGAGCCTCGACCTGCTCAGCGGCGGCCGGTTCGAGATGGGCGTGGGCGCGGGCGGCTTCTGGGACGCGATGGCGGCGATGGGCGCGACCCGCCGCACGCCCGCCGAGTCCGTGGACGCCCTCGAAGAGGGCATCGAGATCATGCGCGGCATCTGGGACGCGACCAACCGCACCCCGCTGCGCGTGCCCGGCCGGTTCCACCGGGTCGACGGCGCCAAGCGCGGCCCCGCCCCCGCGCACGACATCCCGATCTGGCTCGGCGCGTACAAGAAGCGGATGCTCCGCCTCACCGGCGCGAAGGCCGACGGCTGGCTGCCCTCCCTGCCCTACTTCAAGGAGGGCGACCTCGCCCGGGGCAACGCGACCATCGACGAGGCCGCGGAGGAGGCCGGACGCTCGCCGAGCGAGATCCGCCGCCTGCTCAACCTGGGCGGGGCCATCACGGATCGCTCGACGGGCCAGCTCCAGGGCCCCGCCGACCAGTGGGTCGAGGAGCTCACGCTCCTGGCGCTCGAGGACGGCGTCAGCGGGTTCATCGTCATGGGCGACGACCCGGACCAGATCCGGGCGTTCGCGGAGGACGTGGTGCCGGCGGTGCGGGAGGCCGTTGCGGCGGAGCGACGGTCGGCCGGCACGGTGCCCGCGTCCGCCCGCCGTGGTGCGGTGGCACTGACCGCGCGACGGCAGGGGATCGACTACGACTCGCTCCCGCCGGAGCTGGCGGCGCGGGCGGTCGAGCCGGGCGACCGCGAGTACGAGGCGGTGCGGCACAACTACCTGCGCTCCGGCGCGCCGGGCCTCGTGCTGCGGCCGCAGGGCGTGGACGAGGTCGCCGCAGGCCTGGCCTGGGTGCAGAAGCAGGGCGTCGAGTTCGCCGTCCGCTCGGCCGGGCACGGGATCTCCGGCCGGTCCACGAACGACGGCGGCGTGGTGCTCAGCATGAGGGGCCTGCGGTCGGTCGAGGTGGTCGACGAGGCCACACGCCGCGTGCGGATCGGCGCGGGAGCCACCTGGGGCGAGGTGGCGGCTACGCTCGCACCGCGCGGCTGGGCCATCACGTCGGGCGACTACGGCGGCGTGGGCGTCGGCGGGCTCGGCACCACCGGCGGCATCGGGTTCCTGGGCCGGCTGCAGGGCCTGACGATCGACCACGTGGTCGCCGCCGAGGTGGTCACGGCCGACGGCCGCGTGCTGCACGCCTCCCGCGACGAGCACCCCGACCTGTTCTGGGCGCTGCGCGGCGCCGGCGGGAACATGGGCGCGGTGACCTGGCTGGAGATCGAGGCCGGAGCCGTCGGAGACGTCGTCTTCTCGCAGATGACGCTCGACGCGACCGACACCGCGGGGCTGCTGGAGAAGTGGGGCGCCGCCGTCGAGGCGGCCCCACGCGGACTCACGTCGAACATCATCATCGCCCCCGGGCGTGGCGGTCAGTCGCCGATGGCCCAGCTCATGACGGTGATCGCCGCAGAGGGCGCCGATGTCGACCCGGACGAGGCCATCGCCCAGCTCGAGCTGCTGGCCGACGCCGGTCCGCTGCTCGGCCACCAGGCGCAGCTCCTGCCCTACTCGGGCGTGGTGCGCCAGGAAGACGCCCACCACTCGGGCGGCGGCGACCCGTCGGCCAGGTCGGGTCTGCTCACGCACCTCGACCAGTCCACGAGCCGGGCGATCGAGCGTCTGCTGGGTTCGCGGGAGTCGTACTTCATGGCGGTCCGGGCCACAGGCGGCGCGACGAACGACGTCGCACCCGACGCCACGGCCTACGCGCACCGGCACCAGAACTTCAACCTCTCGGCGCTCGGCTCGAACCAGGACCGGCTCAACGGGGCCTGGGACGCCGAGATCGGTCCCGTGATGGACGGCTCGTACCTCTCCTTCGACACCGACAGCCGGCCTGAACGGCTGCTGGAGGCGTTCCCCGAGCCGACCCTCGCCCGGCTGCGCACGGTCAAGGCCACGTACGACCCGTCGAACGTGTTCCGGACCAACTTCCCGATCCCGCCGGCGGCCTAGCCCTCTTTGGTACGGCGGCTGTGGATAACCTCGCGTGGGTGTCAGTGGAGCCCCGTAGGTTCGACGACGTCCGGAAGGGCCGGACGCAGACACCACGATCACCGCAGGGGTACGCATGAACCTTGTCGCCGCCTCGCGCCTGGCGCGCGAGCTGATGGACCAGCACGGCCTGAAGGCCTGGACCTTCGAGTTCGACGACGCCGTCCGGCGCGCCGGGATGTGCAGCTACGGCAAGAGGCGCATCAGCCTCTCCGCGCCGCTCACCCGCATCCACGACGAGCGGGAGGTGCGGGACACGATCCTGCACGAGGTCGCACACGCGCTCGCGGGGCCGAAGGCGAAGCACGGGCCGGTGTGGCGCGAGGTGGCGGTGCGGATCGGGTGCTCGGGCCGGCGGTGCGTCGACCCGTCCGCGCCGTCCATCGACGGGCCATGGGTCGGGGCGTGCCCGGCCGGTCACCGGACGACGCGGTTCCGCCGACCGCCGGGCATCATGTCCTGCCGGTCGTGCCGTCCACGGTTCGACCTGGCCAACCTGGTCGCGTGGACGTACAAGGGCCGCAACGCGGCGATGGGTGAGCGGTACGACGCCCAGCTGCGCGGCGCGCTCCGTGAGGTGGGCGAGACGCTGGAGACGGGGCCGGGAGCCGAGGAGCGCGTGGTGCGGGCCGCTCGGGAGCGGGTTCCGGGCCTGGTCGTGGAGCCGTTCGACCTGAGCGCGCTACGTTGATCTCATGGCTACGTCGCCCGCAATCGCACTCCCGACCGGCGCTGCCGGCTCCCGCATCATCGGTCTCGGCCACCACCAGCCGCCGAGGACGCTCACGAACGATGACATCGCCGGGCTGGTGGAGACCAACGACGAATGGATCCGGTCGCGTACCGGCATCGTCACCCGCCACGTAGCGGCCGACGACGTCACCGTCGCCGACATGGCCACCGCCGCCGCCGAGCACGCGCTCGCCGATGCCGGTGTGACCGCGGACGAGGTCGACCTGGTGATCGTCGCGACGGCGACCAACGACGACCGCTCGCCCAACACCGCCGGTCGGGTCGCGTACGCGCTGCGTACCGGGGTCCAGCCGGGGGCCTCGACGCCAGAGGGCGAGGAGGCGCCGGACCTGCGGAACGTCGTGGGCCCTGCGGCCATCGACATCAACGTGGCCTGCTCGGGTTTCGCGCACGGGATCGGCCTGGCCGACCAGGCGATCCGCACCGGGTCGGCGCGTACGGCCCTGGTGATCGGCTCCGAGAAGCTGACCGCGTACACCGACTGGACCGACCGTTCGACGTGCATCCTCACGGCCGACGGCGCGGGCGCCGCGGTGCTGCGGGCCGCTGACGTTCCCGCCGTCGGACCGGTGGTGTGGGGCTCGGAGCCGGAGCTCACGCCCGCTGTGCGCATCGAGGCACCCGAGGTCAAGTTCCAGCAGGACGGCCGGGCGGTCTTCAAGTGGGCGATCACGCGCGCCGCCGACCGGGCGCGGGAGGTCGTGGCCGCGGCCGGGCTGAGCCTCGACGACATCGAGGTGCTGGTCGCGCACCAGGCCAACCTGCGGATCATCGAGCCGCTGGCCAAGGCGCTGGGGCTCGAGGGCAAGGTCGTGGTCACGGACATCACGGAGTCGGGCAACACGTCGGCGGCGTCCATCCCGCTGGGCCTGTCCAAGTGGTGGCACGCGGGCAGGATCCCGGCGGGTGTGCCCGCTCTGCTGTTCGGGTTCGGCGGCGGTTTCGCGTGGGCCGGGCAGGTGGTGCTCACCCCGGAGCGCTGACCTCGGGCGGGTGGACAGGCCATGGACAGCGCTTTCCCGGCGCCGTATCGTTTCAGTCCCATCCCTTCCACCCGACGTCGACGACGACCGAAGGAGCTCCTCACCGATGCCCGAGCCGATCCCTGAGCCCACCATCGAGCCGACCACCGAGCCGATCACCGGTCCGACACAGGAGCCCGTGCCGCCGTCGGGCCCGCTGCCCGAAGGGCGCCGCCGCTACGCGGTGGTCGGAACGGGGCACCGCGCGTCCATGTACATCAACGCCTTGATCGGCACGCACGCGCCGGACGGGGAGATCGTCGCCTGGGTCGAGCCCAACCCGGTGCGCGCGGCGGCGTACGAGGCACGTGTGGCGGCCGCACTCGGGGGTATCCGGCCCGTGTACGCGCCGGACGACCTCGAGAAGGCGATCGCCGAGCAGTCCGTCGACCGCGTGATCGTCACGTCGATCGACCGCACGCACGGCGACCTGGTGGCGCGCGCGCTGCGGGCCGGCGCCGACGTCGTCGTGGAGAAGCCCCTCGCGGCCCACCCCGACCAGGCCCGCCAGATCGTGGACGCCGTCGCCGAGACGGGGCGCGACCTCGTCACGACGTTCAACTACCGCTACTCGCCGCGCAACAGCGCGCTGCGCCAGGTCATCGCGAGCGGCGAGATCGGCCGCGTGTTGTCGGTGCACTTCGACTGGGCCCTCGACACCGTGCACGGCGCCGACTACTTCCGGCGCTGGCACCGCGAGAAGGTCAACAACGGCGGCCTGCTGGTGCACAAGTCGAGCCACCACTTCGACCTGGTCAACTGGTGGATCGACGGCGTGCCCGAGCGCGTGTTCGCCACCGGCGGCCGGCGCTTCTACGGCGACGACGGCGCGCACGAGACGGGCTACGAGCCCACCGACGCCGAGCGCGCGCTGAACGAGCGCGGCATCGACCCGTGGCAGCTCTCCGTGGAGAAGAACGAGTGGCTGTCCGCGCTGTACGGGCCCGAGGCCCAGGCGGTGGACGGCTACGTGCGCAACCGGTCGGTGTTCGACGAGGGGATCACCACAGAGGACACGCTGGGGCTCGTCGTCGAGTACGAGGGTGGCGCCCTGCTGACCTACTCCCTCACCGCGCACGCGCCCTGGGAGGGCTACCGCGTGGTGGTGAACGGCACGCGCGGCCGGGCGGAGCTCGAGGTCGTCGAGCGCGGTTCGGTCGAGTTCGGCGAGAACGGCGCGGCGATCCTCGACCCGAGCGCTACCGAGGTGTTCGCCACGGACCCGGTACGGCCGATCGGCGAGCGGCTCGTGGTGCAGCGGCACTGGGAGCGGGCCGAGGAGCGGCCGATCGTGCGCGGCGGCGGCGGGCACGGCGGCGGCGACGCGCTGCTCCTGGCCAGCGTGTTCGCGCCGGCCGCGGAGCCGGACCCGCTGGGCCGGGTAGCCGGCTACGTCGACGGCGTGCGCGCCTCGTCGGTGGGCTACGCGGGCAACCGCTCGCTGGAGACGGGCGACCCGGTCCGCATAGCGGACCTGAACCTGGGCGCCTGACCCCAGCTCCGCGAGGTAGAGCGCCTGTCCGAACGCACGCTCTACCTCGCTGACCACTTGTCCGCGAAGTAGAGCGTGTGTCCGGACACGCTCTACCTCGCGGAGGTGGCGGGGTTATCTCGGCAGGTCCGAAGCCAGGACGCCCGCGCCCGCGAACGTCGTGACCACCCACGGGACCGCCGCCGCAGGCAGCGGCCGGTAGCGGTACGCGTCGGACGGCGTCCAGCGGGCCTCCTCGGCCAGCGGGGTCGTCGCCGTCGCGTTGTACGCCGCCAGGAGGTCCGCCTGCCGGCCGTTCAGCACCGTGCCCGACTCGCTGATCATCGTGCCGCCGTACGCACCCACCACCAGCGCGGGATCGGTCCCGCGCGCCAGCGAGACCGCGTTGTTCTCGACGACGAGGCTCGACTCCTTGCCTGCGCCCCAGTAGTACTGGAACCCGCCCGCCTCGGCCTGCCGGCGGGTCTGCCGGTAGTAGTTGTTGTAGACGTGCACGTCACCGAAGCGGACCCGCGGCGCGCGCTGCCCGATGTCCTGCCAGTAGTTGTGGTGGAGCGTCACGCGGTGCTGTCCGCGGTCCTGGAGGCGTGAGTCGGACGAGCCGATCAGCATCGTCTTGTCGTGGTTGAGGAACTCGTTGTACGACACCGTCACCAGGTCGGAGCCGTGCGTGATGTCGAGCAGGCCGTCGTGCACCTCGAACGGCCGCCCGAAGACCACGGGGAGCGACTCGACGGGGTGCGCGCCGTCGTCGAACGTGGAGTGGTCCACCCACACGCTGGTCGACGTCCACAGCGACACGTTGTCGTAGGCCGAGTTCCAGTTGCCGGCGTCGCCGTCGCCCGGGCTCCACTGCGGGAAGCAGTCGTAGCCGTCGGAGAACCGCATGTTCCGGAGGATGACGTTGTGCGCGTCCCGGATCCGGACGTTCGCCCCGGAGATCCGGGCGTCGTCGCCCACGCCGACGATCGTCACGTTCGAGCCGACGTGCTGCTGTGTCTGGGCGGCCTGGACGCTCGCGGCCCTGACCCGCGCCTCCTCCAGCGGGCCGGACGGGGCGGTCCAGCCCCACGGCCCGGAGGGGTCGAAGTGCGCGATGTAGTCGTCCATCGAGAACGGCTCGCCGGTATCCCCGACGGTCACCTGCGCGGCGAAGTCCTCGCAGGTCAGCTGGGTTCCGTCCGCCGCGGTGAAGGCATCCACCTCGCCCGTGACGTACACGATCCGCGGGACCTGGTTGGTGCGGGCGTCGGTCTGGCTGCCGCCCGCCCGGCCGGCGAGCGCGTCCCGGAACTCCTGCCAGGTGTCCACCTCGTAGACCTCGGCGGGAGCCGCCGCCGCGCCGCCCGTCGTCGGCGTGGCCTGCCGCTCCACACCCTCGGGGAACGTCGGGCCGGACCAGGCGGCCCACCCGTCGTCGGTCCCGATGGTCTCGCGGCCCAGGTCGGTGTGGTGCCCGTGCCCCGGGTGCCCGCCCGAGGCGTGGCCGACGGCGGCTGCCCCTGCGGCGACGCTCGCCTCGGCCGGCTGCCCGACGGCGACCAGCGCGCCGGCTAGGCCGACGGTGAGCGCAAGGGGCAGCACGAAGGAACGGGTGAGTGGGCTGCCGGCCGGCAGCACGAGGGCGTTCCCCGACGTCGGGCCGACGCCGCCGCGCAGGTGCGGGGATGGTCGTGTTCGCATGTGACTCCTTCGTCCATGACACCGGCGGCCCGCCATGGGAAACCGGTTTCTCACACGATGTCAGCCAGCCCGCTCCACCACAAGACCCAGGGATCAGGACGTGCGGGATTCACCCGGGAGCAGGGCTCCCGTGGCGGCCGCCGTCACCCGGTGAACGCGCCGACGGCCACCAGGACGGGCACGCACAGCGCCGTCGTCCAGACCGTCGCGCGCGCCGCGACGCCGTCGAACACGCCGTACCGGGTGGCGTACGTCGTGACGTTCACCGCGGTGGGCAGCGCGGCCATCGTCACGACGAGGGCGAGGGCCGCCGGGTCGAGCCCCACGGCGGTGCCGACGGCCCACGCCGCGAGCGGGTGCAGGACGTTGCGTACCAGGACGGCGAGGGAGACCACGGCCCGCACCAGCAGTCGGTCGCGCCCGGTCCACCAAGGGGTCGACGCGGGAGCTGCCGGCCCTGCGTCCGGGCCTGCCGCCGACCCGCCGCCGGAGCCGTGCTGCGACCCGGTGCCCGCCCCCGGCGGAGTGAGCGCCGGCATCGGCACTGCGAGCGTCATGCCGAACGTCAGCAGGCCGAGGGGCGGGGCCGCCGCGCCGATCAGGTCGAAGGGGATCAGGGCGACCTCGGGCAGCCGGGCCCCGGTCAGCTCGCTCACCACCGCGACCAGCAGCCCGGCGAGCGTGCCCACCGTTATCGGGTTCCGGACGGCCGCGAGCAGCACGCGGACCACCGACGTCCAGCCGGACCGCGCGGCGGTCCTGCGCGCACCGGCTGCCGCGCTCCCGGGCTCGCCCCCGGAGGCGGCCCCCGAGCGGTCGAGCACCGCGAGCGTGAGCGGCGCCAGCACGAGCAGCTGGAAGAGCAGGGTGGGCACAACGGCGAGTGCGTCGTCGAACAGGTAGACGGCGAGCGGGATGCCGATGTTGCCACCGTTGACGTAGACGGCGGCGAGCGTCGTCACGGCGGCCGGGCCCGCGGGGAGCCGGAGCACCCACCGGGCCACCGCGGCCGTGAACAGGGCGAGCGCCGCGGTGGTGGCCCAGGTGACGGTGGCCCCGCGCGAGAGGACGTGCGCGAGGTCGGTGCCGGCGAGCGTGCTGAACATCAGCGCCGGGGCGCAGATGGTGAACGACAGCGTCGCCAGGATCGCGCGTGCTCCTGCGCCGTCTGCCGCCCCGTCGACCGGGGCGTCCTGGCTGGTGCCGCGGGAGATCCGGTGGCCGGCGAGCAGGCCACGCCGCTGGATCACCCAGCCCAGCGCGACGATGCAACCCATGGACACGATGGCAGTCAGGACGGACAACACGCGAGCACCCTCCCACGGTCGGGTGAATCAGCTCCCGACTGTCCAGGGGGCGCCGAGCTCCGTGAACGTGCGCTGCTCGCGTGCGGCCCGCTCGCACCACTCGGCGACGTCACCCACCACCGGATGGCGTGAGTCGCCCTCCGGGTTGCCCTGCGTGCCGGGAGCCGCGGCGACGTCGTCCGCCCAGTCCACGTACGCGTCGCCGATGGGCGCGGGGTCGGGGGCGGTCCGCACCGCCTCGAGCACCTGCATGAAGGCGCCGGTGTCCCGCACGTCGCACAGGAGCCGTTCCCCGGTGCGGGCCAGGAGGAGGTTCTCCAGCAGGTCCGTCCGGCCGTACTGCTTCTCCGCGACGACGCGTCCGGTGCGCAGCCGCACCACGTCGTGCTCGTACTCGAGCTCGATCTCGCCCTCGGTCCCCAGCACCAGGACGCGGGCCGGGGTGCGCTCCGCCGCGCAGAGCGTGAGCCCGAACCCGTACCGCGTCCCGTCCGTGCCGACGGCCCGCAGCGACGAGGTGTCGTCCGCCTCGATCGGGTTGGCCCGCCAGAGGTCGGTGTTCACGTAGGCGATGTCCGTGCTGTTCCGGGCGCCGCCGACCCACAGGGCGGTCGCCACGGCGTGCGCGAGCGGATTCGTCACCACGCCGTCGACCACCGCGCGGTCACCCATGCGGCGCCGCCCCGCCCAGGGCGAGCGCGCCCAGTACGCGGCGGTCCGGACCCAGGTCCCGATCGCGCCGATCCCGGTCACCTGCCCCACCTCGCCGCGCGCGATCATGTCGACGACGGCGGGCAGCGCGTGCGACCCGAAGGTCTGGAACCCGACCTGGCACAGCCGTCCGGTCCGCTCCGCGACGGCCACGAGCTCGGCGTGCTCGGCGAGCGAGGCGGTGGTCGGCTTCTCGAGCAGCACGTCGATGCCCGCCTCCATCGCGGCCCGCGCGAGCGGCAGGTGCGTGTGGATGGGTGTGGAGAGGATCAGCACGTCGGGCAGCGCGTCGGCGTCCGCCGACAGCAGGTCACCCAGGTTCGCGAACCACGACGCCGGGGCGTCGTCGGGCTCCCGCGGGTCGACAACGGCGCTCAGCCGCGCCAGCCCCCTGTTCTCCAGGTCCGCGACCTTGCGGAGGTGCGAGCTGCCGTGACCGTGGATGCCGACGACCGCGATCTTCGGCAGGCTCACCGTTCGCCTCCGTCGGTCAGGTGGGCCGCGAGCGCGGCGGCTGCCGAGCTCGTGAGCTCCGTGTCGAGCAGGACGGCGACCAGGTCGAGCTGCAGGGAGCCGCCCGCGGGGACGAGCAGGGGCGAGTCCCAGGCGAGCGCCGGGCAGGCGCCGGGGTACTCGGCACTGCGCAGGAACCACGGCCGGACCTGGCCCGGCTGCACCAGCAGGAGCGTCGTGGACCGGCCGCCGTGCCGCTGCACGAACGTCACCCACGGGGACGAGCTGCCGTGCGCACGGTTCTCACCGGCGCCGCCCGCCGACATGACGGACGTGCTCTCGGCGATGGGCAGGCGCCAGAACAGGCCGCCGTAGCCCGCACCCGGCCTGCCGTTGGTGGCGGGAGAACGGATCTCCAGGGGGCCGTGGTCGGCGTGCAGCGTGGAGCGCCAGTCCAGCACCCAGCCGGGTGCGGCGGGGGACCCGGGGATCTGGGGGAGCAGGCGCGCGGTGATGCGGCGCTCCTCGCGCAGCTGCGGTTCGCCGTGCTCGTCGGACCACAGCACGTCCTCGACCAGGACCTCGCCGGCCTCGGCGCCCGTACCGGGCGGGCGGGCGGTGGGTGAGGCCTCGACGCGGATGCCCTCCGACGTCTGGCGGCCGTGGTTCTTGAGCAGCGTCGGGCCGACGTCCTCGATGAAGGTGCGGCCGCCCCAGTGGCTGGTCCCGTTCACGTCGGGCACCGCGATACCGACGCCGTAGTGGTGCCGGTGGTCGACCGGGCTCACCTCGGTGAGCGGCACGCCCGCCAGGGTGTGCACCGGGTGCAGGTAGGGACGCGGGGCGTGCACCTTCGGCATCCGGTCGCCCGCGTCGCGCCGGACCAGCTCCAACCCGTCACCGCAGGTCAGCGTGACCGCCTCGGCGTCGGGATCGGCGGGTACGGACCAGGTGGGGGCGGCAGTGGGTGGCACGGTGGGGATCTCCTCCCGCTGTGCGCGGGCGACGTCGTCGTCCGTGATGTGCACACGTTCCGGGCCCTGACGTACGGGCCCGGTGCTCCCGCGCACCTCCAGGCTGGGCGTGAATCGGGCAGAGCTTGCGGGGTGGGCGTCGTCGTCGATCACGGCGTGCAGCTCCCTCCAGGCGTGTCGGCCGAGCTCGGCCTGCGGCACCGCGACCGTCGTCAGCGCGGGTGTGGCGTAGCGGGACAGTTCGATGTCGTCGAAGCCGGCCACCGAGATGTCGGCTGGCACGGCCACTCCTGCCTCGTTCAGGCCTGCGAGCAGGCCGAACGCGACGAGGTCGTTGAAGGCCACCGCTGCGGTGGCTCGGGTGGCGAGGACGGCGGGAGCCGCGGCATGGCCTGCCTGGATGTCCGGTCCGGCGGGCAGGTCGAGGATCTCGAGGTCTGCGTGCTGCTGCCGGGCGCGGGCGAGGCCTGCGCGGCGCAGCTCGTCGGAGGCGCTGCGCACCGGGCCGCCGAGGTAGACGATGCGGCGGTGGCCGAGCGCCACCAGGTGCTCGACCACCTGGAGAGCGGCGTCCTCGTAGTCCACGACCAGGCTGGGCGCCGCTCCACCGGTCTCCCGGTTGACCAGGACAACCGGTTCGACGTCGGCGATGAGCGCAGCCAGCTCGGCGTCCCCGATGCGCGGCGACACGAGCACCAGGGCGTCGCAGCGCATGCGGGCCTCCAGCGCGATGGCGCCTTCCTGCTGGTCGTCCTCGACCGTGTCCGCGACGAGCACGCGGTAGCCGTCCTCGGCCGCCCCGTCCATGACGCCGCGCAGGATCTGCTGGAACACCGGGTTGCCGAGGTCGGGCACCACGAGGGCCACGGTCTGGGTACGGCCGAGCGCGAGGCTCCGCGCGGCATTGCTGGGCCGGTAGCTCAGTCCTGCCGCCGCCACCCGCACGCGTTCCGCGATGGTCGCGTCGACGGTGCTCCGCCCGTTCATCACGCGCGAGACGGTTGCCCGTGACACGCCGGCCGCCGTCGCGACATCCCCGATCGTGGCCGTGACACGGCGCTGACCTGTGCGCTGACCGGCGCCCCGTGCGCTGCCGCTGACCATCTGCTCTCCGTCCGTCACCCTTGTCCGACCGGTGCGCGGGGCGTCCTGCGCCTTCTTCGGCGCGGCACCCCTGCTACCGGTTTCCCGATGTGACGGTACACCATGGGAAACCGGTTCCTCGTGTGGTACGTTCCTCCACCAGAGACCGGTTTCTCACCGAAGAGGCCGGGGATCGACGACGATCCGGGAGGACAATCCGATGCATCACCCGAACCGCGAGCCCGGACCCTGGTGGTCCGAGCCCCCGTCCAGCTGCGCGGGGGTGAGCACGTGTCAGTGATCCAGGAGCTCTCGCAGAGCAAGAAGGCCGTGAGCCCGCGCAGGAAGGGCGACGGCCGCTGGGCGCTGTTCTTCCTCGCGCCCTGGTTCGTGGGGCTCGCGCTCATCACGGCCGGACCCATGGGCGCGTCCCTGTACCTGTCCTTCACGGACTACGACCTGCTCTCGGCACCCGAGTGGGTGGGCTTCGAGAACTACACCCGGATGTTCGAGGACCCGCGCTTCGTCAACTCCCTCGGCGTCACGTTCACCTACGTGTTCGTCTCGGTGCCGCTGCAGCTCGCCGCGGCCCTGGGTCTGGCGCTGCTGCTCGACAAGGGCATGCGCGGGCTCGCCATCTACCGCTCCGTCTACTACCTGCCCTCCCTGCTCGGCGGGTCGGTGGCCATCGCCATCCTCTGGCGGCAGATCTTCGGTGCGGACGGCCTGGTCAACCAGGTGCTGGCGCTGTTCGGCGTCGAGGGCCAGGGCTGGGTCTCGCACCCGGACTACGCGCTCGGCACCCTCATGGCGCTCAATGTCTGGACGTTCGGCGCTCCCATGGTGATCTTCCTGGCCGGCCTGCGGCAGATCCCGCAGATGTACTACGAGGCCGCCTCGATCGACGGCGCCTCGAAGTGGAGGCAGTTCCGGTCGGTCACGCTCCCGCTGCTGACGCCGATCATCTTCTTCAACCTCGTGCTGCAGCTCATCGAGGCGTTCCAGTCCTTCACCAGGGCGTTCGTGGTGAGCGGCGGCAACGGCGGCCCGTCCGACTCGACGCTGCTCTACACGCTGTACCTCTACCTCAAGGGGTTCGGGTCGCTCGACATGGGCTACGCGTCGGCGATGGCCTGGTTCCTGCTGCTGATCATCGGCGGCATGACGGTAGTCAACTTCCTCGCCTCCAAGTACTGGGTCTTCTACGATGACTGACGCCTCGACGTCCACAAAGACCGTGCCGACGGCCGCACTGCCGCCGTCCGACAGCGACGTGCCTCCCCGTACCGAGGACCGCCGTCCGACCGTCCGCCCTCGCGGCAGGCAGGTGCGAGCCAAGGTGGGCAGCGTGCTGAAGCACGCGGGCCTGATCGCCTTCGGCTTCGTGATGCTGTACCCGCTGCTCTGGATGGTGGCCAGCTCGTTCAAGCCGAACGCGCTGATCTTCCGCGAGCCGGGACTCATCCCCACCGACATCGACCTGTCCAACTACACGGACGGGTGGAACGCGCTCCTGCACCCGTTCAGCCACTACCTGATCAACTCGGCGATCGTGGTGCTCGGGTCGGTGCTCGGCAACCTGATCTCGTGCTCCCTGGCGGCCTACGCGTTCGCGCGGCTGGAGTTCAAGGGGAAGCGCCTGTGGTTCGCGGTCATGCTCATGTCGATCATGCTGCCGATCCACGTGGTGATCGTCCCGCAGTACGTGCTGTTCTCCCAGCTGGAATGGATCAACACGTTCCTGCCGCTGATCGTGCCGAAGCTGCTGGCCACCGACGCGTTCTTCATCTTCCTGATGGTCCAGTTCTTCCGCGGCATCCCGCGTGAGCTGGACGAGGCGGCGACGCTCGACGGCGCCAACCACCTGCGCATCTACCTGCAGCTCATGCTGCCGCTGTCGATGCCGGCCCTCGCCACCACCGCCATCTTCACGTTCATCTGGACCTGGAACGACTTCTTCAGCCAACTGATCTTCCTGACCCGGCCCGAGATGTACACGGTGCCGATCGCCCTGCGCACGTTCGTCGACTCCACCGGCAACAGCTCGTGGGGATCGCTCTTCGCGATGTCGATCGTGTCGCTCATACCCGTCTTCATCGCCTTCCTTTTCGGACAGAAATACCTGGTCAAGGGCATAGCGACCACCGGAATCAAATAGTTCTGCCCTCGATCCGACAACGACGTCAACGTCACCGAAGGAGAAATTTCATGAGCACCACCGGCAACGGACTACGAACGAGGCGCGGCAAGCGTCTCGCAGGCTCGGCCGCGGGCATCGCGGCCGTGGCGCTGACCCTCGCGGCGTGCGGGGGCGGCGACTCGGGTATCGGCGGGGGAGGCAACGACGACCCGCCGGCCGCCGCCGAGGAGTGCCCCTGCGAGATCCGGTTCTCCTGGTGGGGTTCCGACACCCGCCACGAGTCCACGCAGCAGATCATCGACGCGTTCGAGGCGGAGAACCCCGACATCACGGTGGTCCCCGACTTCACCGACTGGGACGGCTACTGGGACAAGCTCGCCACCTCGGTGGCCGCCGGCGACACCCCGGACGTCATCACGCAGGAGGAGCGCTACATCTCCGACTACTCGACGAAGAACGTGCTCGCCGACCTGAGCGCGCTGGACATCGACACGTCGAAGGTGGACGAGGGCGTCCTGGCCGGCGGTCAGATCGAGGGTGCGCAGTACGGCATCCCGACCGGCATCAACGCCTATGCGCTCGTCGCCGACCCGGAGATCTTCGCCGACGCCGGCGTGGAGCTGCCTGACGACACCACGTGGACCTGGGAGGACTACGTCACCACGGCGAACGCGATCTCCAAGGGTGCGGGCGACGGCGTGTGGGGCACGCAGGACTACGGCTTCAACGAGGCCGGCCTCAACGTGATGGCGCGTCAGCGCGGTGAGTCGCTGTTCACCCCTGAGGGTGAGCTCGGCGTCTCCGAGGAGACCATCGCGGACTTCTTCCAGGTCTCGCTCGACCTGATGAAGGGTGGCGGTCAGCCCGACGCCGCCCGCACCGTCGAGTACCAGGCGGCCGGCCCCGAGGGCGGTCTGCTCGGTACCAACCAGGGCGCCATGGGTGTCTGGTGGACCAACCAGCTGGGCGCGCTGTCCGACTCGTCCGGTCACGAGCTCGAGCTGCTGCGCCTGCCGGGCGAGTCCGAGGGCGAGCGCACCGGCATGTACTACAAGCCGGCGATGTTCTACTCGATCTCCGCCGACACCGAGTACCCGGAGTCCTCGGCGAAGTTCGTCGACTTCCTCCTGAACTCCGAGGAGGCCGCGAAGATCATGCTGACCGACCGTGGCCTGCCGGCGAACACCGAGGTGCGCGAGTCGATCCTCGGTGACCTGTCGCCGACCGACCAGAAGGTCGCCGACTTCATGGCGGACATCGAGGACGAGATCGTCGACACCCCGCCGGTGCCGCCGCACGGTTCCGCGGACCTCGCGGACATCATGGAGCGCGTCAACACCGAGGTGCTCTTCGAGCGCATCACCCCGGACGAGGCGGCCACGCAGCTCATCGAAGAGGTCAACGCGGCCATAGCCGACTGACGACCCCCGGCCGTCCCGCGAAGTCGAGCGTGTGTCCCCGACACACGCTCTACCTCGCGGATCGCTGGTCGGCGAGGTAGAGCGTGTGTCCGGACGCACGGTCTACCTCGCGGGAGCGCCCGGGCCGGTCCGGCTACGATGAAACGGTTCACACGAAGGAGTGCCGAAGTGTCCCCAGTTGATCTGCTCGTCCTGCGCGAGGGGGACGACGTCGCCGTCGCGACCCGTGACCTGAGCCCGGGCGCCGAGGCTTCGGCTCCGGGGACGGGCCCGGTCGCCGTCGGGCAGCCGGTGCCGCGGGGCCACAAGATCGCGCTCCGTCCGGTGCCCGCCGGCGCCGCGGTGCACAAGTACGGGCAGGTCATCGGGGTCGCGACCGCCGACATCGCCCCGGGCGACCACGTGCACTCGCACAACCTCGGTTTCGAGGAGGGCACGCGCGAGGCACCCCTGGGCGGCACCCACACGGACCTCCCGGTGCCCGACGGCGCCCGCCCCACCTTTCGCGGTTTCCGGCGCGCGAACGGGCGGGTCGGCACCCGTAACTTCGTGGCGATCCTGACCAGCGTGAACTGCTCCGCCTCGACCGCGAAGATGATCGCCGACCAGTTCAGCGGCGCGGCGCTCGACGAGTTCGAGAACGTCGACGGCGTCATAGCGCTGACCCACACCTCGGGCTGCGGCCTGGTGCCGGACTCCGAGGGCGGGCAGATCCTGCTGCGCACGCTGCGCGGGTACGCCGCCCACCCGAACGTCGCCGGCCTGCTGGTGCTCGGCCTGGGCTGCGAGATGGTGCCGGGCGCCGCGCTGTCGGCCCGGTCGGGCCAGGTCGCCGACCTGGGGATGCCCACCGTCGGTCCGCCCGACGACGCGAAGCAGGGGCTCCTCGCGGCGATCCCGGACGACACCGTCGTGCGTTCGCTGACCATCCAGGAGGCCGGCGGCGTGCGGGCCTCCGTGCGGGCGGGCGCCGCCGCTGTCCGCGAGATGCTGCCGCTGGTCAACGCGCGCGAGCGCGTCGAGTGCGACGTCTCGGAGCTGGTGCTTGCCCTCAACTGCGGCGGGTCCGACGGCTACTCCGGGATCACGGCCAACCCCGCGCTGGGCTGGGCCTCGGACCGGCTGGTCGCGTACGGAGCGACGTCGGTCCTCGCGGAGACCCCCGAGGTGTACGGCGCCGAGCACCTGCTGACCGCCCGGGCGGTGAAGCCCGAGGTGGCGCAGCGCCTGCTGGACCGCATCGACTGGTGGCGGGGCTACGTCGCGGCGGGCGGTGGCACGCTGGACAACAACCCGTCGCCGGGCAACAAGGCCGGCGGTCTCACCACCATCCTGGAGAAGTCGCTCGGGGCGGTCGCCAAGGGCGGCCAGGCCGACCTGGGCGCCGTCTACGAGTACGCCGAGCCGATCACCGAGCGCGGGTTCGGGTTCATGGACACACCCGGCTATGACCCCGTGTCGGTCACGGGTCTGGTCGCCGGTGGCGCCAACGTCGTCGTCTTCACCACGGGCCGCGGTTCGGTCTTTGGCTGCCGCCCGACGCCGTCCATCAAGGTGGCGACCAACACCCCGATGTACTCGGTGATGTCCGAGGACATGGACATCAACGCGGGCGTCGTCGTGGACGGCACCGCCACGGTCGCGGAGGTGGGCCGGCAGATCTTCGACCGGATCCTGGCTGTCGCGTCGGGGGAGCAGACCGTCAGCGAGGAGCTCGGGATCGGCGCCGAGGAGTTCATCCCGTGGCACATGGGCGCCGTCACCTGAGCGCCTGACCTCGCCGGACTGTGGTGGCCGGCCCCCGGGGGCACACGGTTACCCTCCTGGTCATGGAGGTCTGCTCGAGGCCAAGGAAGCGGTGGACCGCCGCGCCGAGACCCTCCGCTGAGCCGGATCGGCCCGCAGACGACCATGCACCTGCTGCCAGGATCGGGCTCCGCCTGGCAGCAGGTGCATGGTCATCACGGCACTCGGTCCGGTCGCCCGGCTACGGGTAGCTCACCACCTTGGCCGGGACCGTCTCCGTCCCGGCGGCGCGCGGGCCGACGCCGTTGATGACGTGCTCGTACGTACCCACCCCGCCGAGCGACACGGTGAGCAGCGAGTGCATCCGCACCCCTGGCGTCCGCGGTACCTCGAAGCCGTTGTCCGAGGTGATGGACGCGTCCGAGGTGAACACGCAGTACGAGCCAAGACCCCAGGCCTCGTGCTGCGTCACGTGGTCGGCGACCTTGTACGCCGCCCAGCCCCTGATGCCGTCGTGGTTCCAGGCCGCCTGGTTCGGTGGGTCGTACGGCAGCTCGTTCTGGTAGAAGATCGTGCGCCCGCGTTCCCCGTTCCACAGGGTGTTGTACTCCTGGTAGTGCTCGACGAAGAGCCCGTACCCGTCCACGTCGTCACCGTTGACCACCAGCCCGTTGTCGGCCGTGTTGACGTTCCAGCCGATGCCCTCGCCGTGGTCGCCCCGCCAGGACCAGATGTGGTCGATGATCGTGTCGTCGGCGTTCACGACGATCGCCTGGTCCACCCGCCCGACGTGCGCCCCGCCCACCCGGACGAACACGTCGTGCAGCGAGATCGGGTCGTCCGCGTGGTCCGCGGTGGACCCGTCGGTGCCCACCGTGAGCATCGACGGCGACTCGGTGGCGCCGGCGTCGAACAGGACGCCCGCGATCCGGACGCCGTCCACGTCGGCCACCCGCATCGCCGTCTGCCCGGCCGTGGGCACGATCGTGGCGTACCCGAGCCCGAGCACCACGGTGTCGGCGCGGTCCACCTCGATCGTCCCGGTGGTCTCGTAGATCCCGGGCGTGAGCAGGAGGTGCAGGCCCTGGTCGAGCGCCTGGTTGATCCGCGCGGCGGAGTCGCCCGGGCGAGCCACGTAGAACTCGTCGAGCGGCACCGAGGCGCCCACCGTCGAGCCGGACCGCCAGGTCGCGCCCCGGGTGCCCTCCCGGGCGGAGGGCACGAACACCTCGTAGTCGTCGCCGTCGAGGTACAGGTACGGCTTCTCCCGGATGATCCCGGTGGTGGCGAGGGTGGTCACGGCGGGTTCGGGGAACGACGTCGGCGGTGCGTTCTCCACGCCGGAGAACACCATGTTCCACAGCGTGCCCGCCCAGCCGCCCGTGAGCGTCGAGTCGCGGGTGTACCACTGCTGCTGGGTCCAGGCGCGGACCTGGCCGTCGACGACGGAGTCGGCGATGTAGCCACCCGACGCCCAGCCGTACCGCGACGAGTGCAGCATCAGGTTGCCCTTGACGTGCACTCGGCGCATCGGCGCCGCCTGCGACACGGCCCACCGCATGTCGCCGCCGGACGGCGTGACGGCGAGGTTCTCGACGGAACGCCAGAAGTTCTGCGTGGCGTTGCCCTCGAACCACTCGGCGTCGGCCCAGACGCCGCCGGTGATGTTCACGTCGTCCGGGCGGGCGCCCAGCCCCGCGATCGAGGTGTGGAAGCCGGCGTTGACGTGCACCGGGTACGTGCCGGGCTCGAACAGGAACTGGTGCCGCCCGTCGCCGAACTGGTCGGACTCCTGCTGGTCGTAGACCGCGTCGACCGCCGCCTGCACCTGGCTCACCGGCGTGTCCGGACCGAAGACGTGCACGTTCGGTCCGAGGTCACCGCCGCCGGGGATCGGGTCGCCGGGCGTGCTGCCACCGTCGCCCGTGAACACCCTGAGCTCCCAGAGCGAGTAGCCGTACCCCGTGCCCCGCTCGGTGCCGGTGAGCCGTACGTACCGGCCCGAACCGGCGACGTCGAGGGACTGGTTGCCGCCGGTCCCGTCCGTGACGGTCTTGAGCGTCCGCCACGTGGTGCCGTCGTCGGAGGCCTCGATCCGGAAGTCCCTGCCGTACGCGGTCTCCCAGGAGAGCTCGACACGGCAGAGGTCCTGGACCGAGCCGAGGTCGACCCGGATCCACTGCGGGTCGGAGGCCGCGCTGCTCCAGCGGGTGCCGACGTTGCCGTCCACGGCGGAGGCCGCGCCGAACGGCCCTTCGGTGGACGACGCAGTGGCCGTCCGCCCGAGCGCCGCGTTCGTGGTGCCGCAGGCCGCCGCCGCGGCCCGGTCCGGTCCCGCCACGGGGGCGGACGCCGGTCGCGCCGCCGTCAGCGACGCCGGTGCGGCCGCCGCCGTCAGCGGTGCCCCCACGCAGGCCGCGATCGCCACGGCCGCCAGCCAGATCCGCCCGTGCCGGCCCGCCCTCATGAAGCCACCTCCGCACGTGCCGCCGTGGTCTCGGGCACGAGCTGGTAGTTCTCGTCGAGCACGGTGCCGCGGTGCGGCTTGTACAGGTCGTAGCCACGCGGGTTGCACTGGAGGCCGCCGTTGATGCACTGCTCCACGAGGCGGCGGAGCACCTCGGGGTCCCAGGCGTTGACGAAGTCGTAGTGCCAGGACTGGTCGGACCCGCTCACGAGCGCGACGTCGGACATGTCACCGCTCACCGGCCAGGCGATCTTGAACTCGAGCATCGGCACGGCCACGGGATGGGTCAGCGGGCACTGGCCCGAGACCGGGTAGGCCATGTGCGTGCCGTGGCCCATGTGGGCGGACTCCTCCGGGGTCAGGTGCATGCCGTCCCAGCAGCTCGGGGCCTGGTACCTGATGTTGAGCTGGGTGCCCGGCGGGCAGTAGGCCGGGATCTCCCAGCTCTTGGAGATGTCGCCGCACTCCCAGCCCTCGACGGCGCCCGGTGCGGTCCGGAACTGGTCGACGGTGGCCATCATGTCGCCCGTCACGAACTGGAGCCCCGCCGGGAACGGCACGACGTCGGTGTAGTCGTCGATGCCCGACTTGTAGTAGACGGTCAGGGGGATGTTCGGCTCGACCGGGACGCCGCCCTTCGTCAGGGCGGGGAACCAGTAGGCCGACTTGTCCTGCGGAACCGTGCACGTGCTCGCCGGGTTCGCGAGCAGGCTGGCCGGCGTGGTGAAGGCGTCCGTCGACCGGTTGCCGATGAACGTGTGCAGGTGCGACCGACCGGGCTGGTTGGGGTACACGATCGAGTCGTCCGGCCGGAAGTGCGAGAACGTGCAGTTCGCCTGGAACTCGTGGTGGGTGACCTCGTCGCCGGGGAAGGGCGGCGGATCCTCGGGGCCGCCGGCCTCGCCGTCCCCGAACACCTGGAACTCGATCAGGGAGTAGCCGTACCCGGTGCCGCGGGCGGTACCGACGAGCTGCACGTAGCGACCCGTGGCCGCGACGTCGTACACCTCGGTCCCGCCCGTTCCGGCGGACTCGGTCACGACGGTGTTCCACGCGTTGCCGTCGGCGGAGACCTGGAGCCGGAACGCCGCGCCGTACGCGGCCTCCCACTCCAGTGCGATGTGGTCGAGGTCGTAGGAGCGGCCGAGGTCGATCCGGATCCACTCGTTGTCCGTCTGGGCGCTGGCCCAGCGGGTCGTGCGGTCGCCGTCGACCGCGAAGCGCGGGCCGAGGCCCCCGGACTCCGAGCTCGAGGCCGCCGTGAGCGCGCCCTGCGAGAGGAGCGTGTTCGGCTCGGCGACGGCGGTGGTGGCACCAAGGGTCGCGGCCGCGCTCAGGGTCGAGGCGAGCAGTGCCGTGGCGAGTGCGCCCGCGAGGACGCGGGGTGTGCGGAGTGCTGTGCGCATGGTTCCTCCTTCACTTCTGGTTCTGGCTGCTGACGTCACTGCCGTGTCACCGCTGGTAGATGCCGACCTCGTACAGGGAGTAGCCCCATTCGGTGCCGCGCTCGGTGAGGTTGAGGCGCACGTACCGGCCGGACCCGGAGACGTCGATGCTGTCGACGCCACCGTTGCCGCCCGTGACGGTCCGGATGGTGTTCCAGGTGCTGCCGTCGTTCGAGGTCTGGATCTCGTAGGACTTGCCGTAGGCCGTCTCCCAGACGAGCTGCAGGTGGTCGAACGACTGCACCGACCCCAGGTCCACCCGGTACCAGGCGGACGGCCCCCACTCGCTGGCCCAGCGCGTCGCCGGGTCCCCGTCGACGGCGCGGCCGGGCGTCCAGTCGCCGTTCCACGGGTCGAAGCTCGACGCCGTGGCCGTCTTGCCCCGGGCGATGTTCGTGCCGTCGACCTGAGGCGCGACGACACGGAACGACCTGGTCTCCACGCCCACGTTGCCCTCGCCGTCCTCGGCGAACACGTAGACCTTCCAGACGCCGAGCATCTCCGGCGCCGTGACCCGGAACGTGCCGGGAGCGGTCTGCGTGAACTGCGCCTGCGCGATGCCGCCCGCGTTGTTGATGTACTTGCTGTTCAGCATCACGTTGGGCGTGATCGGGTCGCCGTCCGGGTCGGTCATGTCCACGGAGACGGTGAACTGTTCACCGGCCTCCACCGCCGTCGAGCCAGGGACGCTCATGGCGGAGATGCGCGGTGGCGTGTTCATCGCGGAGGTGTCGACACCCCAGGCCCGCGCGATCGAGTAGTAGCCGAGGCGCTTGTTGTCGCCCGGCAGGATGTTGAACCACACGCCGCCGAAGTCGCCCTCGATGCCGTAGTGGAAGAACGTCGCGCCGAGCGAGACGCCCTCGTGCTCCCGCAGGCACCGCCACGAGTCCACGTACGCAGCGCCCTTCTCGAGGTCGGTCGGCTCCTCCGGGACGCCGTTGGCGTCGTCCGGCACCTCCCACTCGCCGGCCGCGCCGCCCTCGGTCAGCAGGTAGGGACGGTCGTAGCCGCCCGTCTCCCACGCCTCGCGGATGTTGCACACGTCGCCGTAGGCGTTGATCGACAGCAGGTCGAGGTCCGGGGCGTTGCGCTCGATGTACGGCCAGGCACCCGCCCAGGCGTCGGTGTTCGTGGTCGGGTGGTTCGGGTCGGCCTGGTGCACGGCCACGCTCACCTCGTTGACGAAGGCCGCGTAGGCGTTGCGGATCTGTTCCAGCTCCGTACCGGAGTAGCAGTTCTGCAGGCCCAGGATCGCCTCGTTGCCGATGTTCCACATGAGCACGCCGGGGTGGTTCTTGTACGTCTCGACCCAGCGCAGGATGTCGGCCTTGGTCTCGGACTTGTACGCGGTGTCGCTGCGGTAGTCGATGCAGCCGCCGGACCCGGGGCCGCCGCCGGGCAGCAGCCAGAACCCCATGACCACCCGGATATCGTGCGCGGCGGCGGAGTCGAGCAGCTGGCGGGTGTCCGCACCGGTGCCCCAGGTGCGGATCGTGTTGGCGCCCATCGCGACGAGCGGCGGCATGTAGTGGTCGGCCGCGCTGAACGACGGGCCCCACGTGAAGCCGCGCACGGTGTAGGGCCGGCCGTCGACCTGCAGGTCCCAGGCGCCGTTGCCGCCCACCACCTCGATCTTGCTCGGACCGGAGTCGCGCACGGGCACGTTGGGGTGGCCCGGGTCCACGTAGTTCGGGTCGCCGGGGTCGCCCGGATCGCCCGGGTCCGTCCCGCCGCCCTCGCCGAACACGCGCAGCTCCCACAGCGAGTTGCCGTAGCCGCCCGACCGGGCAGTGGACAGCAGCCGCACGTGGCGGGCGGTCCCGTCGACGGCGAACGCGTCCGTACCGCCGTCACCCGAGCTGGTCGAGTACACGGTGGACCAGGAGCTTCCGTCGGCCGAGACCTGGAACTGGTAGCTCGTCGAGTACGCCGACTCCCAGACCAGCTCCACGCGGTCGAGGTCGGCCGACCGCCCCAGGTCGACCCGGATCCACTGCGGGTCGCTGAACTCGCTCGCCCAGCGGGTGCCCAGGTCGCCGTCGACGGCGGCGCTCGCGGGCGTGTAGTCCGCGTTCTCGACGGAGGACGCGGTGGCGGGCCGGCCCTGCGACAGCAGGACCGGTGCGGCATGGGCCGACGTCGCGGGCGCGATCAGCGCCGTCGCCGCCAGCAGACCGGTCGCGAGGGCAGCGGCTCCGGCGCGTAGGCCGCGTCCGAGCAGGGCTGCCCGCGCGCCGGGTGATCCGGTGGTGATCATGGGGTCTTCCTCTCCGTCCGCTCGTCGGCCAAGGTGCGGGCCGGGGCGGGGTCGTCGTTGAGCCTGCCTTCGCGTCGCTCCGGTGCGCCGCGAGTTGGGAGAGCGCTCTTACGCCGCCAATCCTTGACCTCATCTCGGCGGGACGTCAAGGGTTGGGGCGCCACACTTCTAACTGGCGTTGGCGGCGTTTGGTACCTGATGGAACAGGTTGCCGCGGCTTTGCGACGGCGTCGGCGCAATCCGGACGACCGTCATGTCACCCGGCCGAGGTCCCTGGGAGAGCGCTCTTACTCTGTTACCGTCAGCCTGTGAGCAAGGATCTGCGGCGTCCGGCGCCGACTCTGGAGGACGTGGCGAAGGTCGCCGGCGTCTCCCGCGCGACCGTGTCCCGCGTGATCAACGGCAAGCGCAAGGTCGCGCCCGCCGTGCAGGAGGTGGTCCTGGAGGCCGTGGCCGAGACCGGTTATGTGCCCAATCGCGCGGCGCGTTCCCTGGTCACGCGTCGTACGGGCACTGTCGCCGTCGTCATCTCGGGTGCCGACGCCGATCCGGACACCGAACTGGACCTGTCGGGCGTCTTCTCCGACCCGTTCTTCGGGCGGGTGGTCGGATCTCTCGTCCGGACGCTCCGGCCGCACGACGTGCACCCCGTCCTGATGTTCGCCGACAACGACCAGACGCGCGCCCAGGTGGTCTCCTACCTGCGGTTCGGCAACGCCGACGGGGCGCTGCTCGTGTCGACGCACGCCGACGACCCGCTGCCCGAGGATCTGCTGGGTGCCGGGAGCCCGATAGTGCTCTTCGCGAGGCCGGGCCACGCGATCCCGGCGAGCTACGTCGACCTGGCCAACGCGGACGGCGCCCGCCTCGCGGCGAACCATCTGCTCGACCGCGGCTGCCGCAGGCTCGGGGTGATCTCGGGGCCGGTCGACGTCCCGTCCGCCCGGGACCGGCTCGACGGCTTCCGTGACGCAGCGGCCCGGCGCGGGCATGCGTTCGTCCCGAGCGTCGAGGGATCCTTCACGTTCGAGAGCGGTGAGGTCGCGATGGCGGCGCTGCTGGCGACCGCCCCGGACCTCGATGGAGTCTTCGTCTCGAACGACCTCATGGCACAGGGCGCCATCCACGTGCTGCAGACCCACGGCCGGCGGGTCCCCGAGGACGTGGCGATCGTCGGGTTCGACGACAGCCCCGTGGCGGTGCAGACCCGGCCCCGGCTCACGACCGTGCGTCAGCCGGTGGAGAAGATGGCGGAGGAGATGGCGCGCATGCTGCTGGAGCAGATCGATGCCGACGAGCCGATGGTGCGTTCGGCGATCTTCGAGCCGGTCCTGGTGGTCCGCGACTCGGCCTGAGCGGCACGCGCTGTCCCGCCGTCCACCACGTACGAGTCGTTCGTGTGGAAATCCCTCACTCTCACGCGTCCACGACCTTGCTAGGTTCCTGAACAAATCGGTCGTCGAAGCCCGATGACCCAGAACCGGAAGCGAGGTGGTTCCCCGTGAGATCTCGTCGCGCACCGCTACTGATCGCAGCTCTCGTCGCTGCGCTCCTGGCCCCAGGAGCAGCAGCCGCGGCCCCCGCACCGGCAGCCCAGGCCGCTGTGGCCAGCTGCAGCGCTGCTGCCTGGAGCAGCAGCGCCGTCTACGTCGGCGGCAACCAGGTCACGCACGCCGGCGCCGCCTGGCGAGCCAAGTGGTGGACGCAGGGCGAGACGCCCGGCACCACCGGCGAATGGGGAGTGTGGGAGCGAACCGGCACCTGCGGCGGCGGTGAGCCGCCCGTCGACCCGCCCGGCGCCGAGGGCTTCCCGGTCAGCCAGGCCCAGTTCAACCAGTTCTTCCCGAACCGGAACTCGTTCTACACGTACTCCGGGCTCGTCGCCGCGCTCAGCGCCTACCCGGGCTTCGCCAACAGCGGCAGCGAGACCATCCAGAAGCGTGAGGCCGCCGCGTTCCTCGCCAACGTCTCGCACGAGACCGGTGGCCTGGTGCACATCGTCGAGCAGAACACGGCGAACTACCCGCACTACTGCGACCTCTCCCAGCCCTACGGCTGCCCGGCCGGCCGCGACCAGTACTACGGCAAGGGCCCCATCCAGCTGAGCTGGAACTTCAACTACAAGGCGGCGGGCGACGCGCTCGGCATCGACCTGCTGAACAACCCGCGTCTGGTGCAGACCGACTCGGCGATCGCCTGGAAGACCGGCCTCTGGTACTGGAACACCCAGAACGGCCCGGGCACCATGACGCCGCACGCGGCGATCGTGAACAGCCGCGGCTTCGGCGAGACCATCCGCAGCATCAACGGCAGCATCGAGTGCAACGGCGGCAACCCCGCCCAGGTGCAGAGCCGTGTCGACACGTACCTGCGCTTCACGAGCGCGCTGGGCGTGGACCCGGGCGGCAACCTCCACTGCTGACCCGGGTCGACGTCCGCTGACGCGATCGAGGGCTGACGCGATCGACGCCGTTCAGCACAGCGCCTGCTGCCAGGAGCACGACTCGACTGGCAGCAGGCGCTGTGCTGAACCGAAGATGGAGGACGAGGAGAGCGTGGCGACTAGGTTTTCCAGAGAGGGAGAAGGAAGCCGCCACATGGCCTCGTCCGGGGGACACCCTAGACGTCAGGCCGGTACCAGGTCGAGCAGGCTCTGTGGTGTCACGACGCGGGAGCCCGCCGGCAGTTCCTCCGGGGCGCCGAACCCGAGGTAGGTGACCGGTCCGGTGCCCTGCGGCATCTCGTGGTGCACCTTCACGCCGTCGGCCCGGAGCAGCTCCACCAGGTAGCGCACGGTGAGGTACCGGCGTGCTGCGATGGCGCGGACCAGCGTCGTCGTGGTGACCCGGTGCTCCTCGACCGTGTTGTAGCCGGGTGAGCCGTTCAGGTTGAGGTGCAGCCAGAGCGCCTCCCAGCCGTCCTCGCCGCGCAGGAAGGCGGCCGGGATCACGACCCGCCCCTCGCCCGTGAGGTCGGACTTCAGGCGCACCGTCGCCGGCTCGAACGGCAGACCGGCCTGCGCGGCGTCCCGTGACATGAACCCGAAGAACCCCTCGGCCAGCTGGTCGAACCGCTCGCCCGAGTACACGTGCACCTCTGGCACGACGACGGGCCGCCTGATCCGGCGGGTGCTCACGTCCACGAACTCGGTGGCGCCGCCGGGTGCCTCGGTGAGATCGCCCGAGTGTACGAAGCCCTCACCACGCAGCCGCGTCCACGAGACGTGCTCGGCGTCGGTGAAGTCACGGTCCAGCAGCAGGCACGACAGGTCGAGGTCCGTCGTCCGGCTCGCCTCCCGCCAGTGCACGAAGAACCGCAGCAGCTCGCCCGTCACGCGCGTCCGCGAACCGCGGGGGAGCACCCCGGCGCCGTCGGGCCGGGCCCGTGCGGACAGCGGGAGCGCCACGTCGAGGAGGTCGGGGTCGACCACCAGGTCCTGCGGCCTCGGCACCCGGCGGAGCACCTCGGCGTCACAGGCCCGGACCAGCGCGGTCACCGCATCCTGGGGGAGGTCCGACCGCTCGTCGGACGAGGCCCACGCGCCGCCGCGACGGTTGACGAAGACCCGTCGGCCGGCGCTCGGGTGTCCCGCGCGCGGCCGTCCGCTCCCGCTCGGCCCGGCCTGCGGGCGACGGTTCTCCAGGTGTTCTCGGAGGCCGAGCACGACCCGGCCGGACACCTCCGGCAGCGCCCGCTCGAGCGCGTCGACCACGGCGGTCGCCTCGGCGTCGTCGGCAGCGGACCGCAGCAGGTGGTCGGCGCGCCGGACGAGCGCGCCGGGTGCCGCCGCGAGCAGCCGCAGCGCCTCGGCCCGCGAGCCCGAGGCGAACGCCCGCTCCACGCGCGCGGGCAGGGAGGGCACGTCGTCCTCACCGCGGGCGACGGCGAAGACCCGCGCGCCCGGTCCCGTGTGCTCGTGCGGATGCAGCCGCTCGCCCAGTCGCTTCCACGCCTCGCGGTGCGTCCCGACGTCGCCGACCTTGGCGGGCGCCGCGCCGACGACCGCGTCGAGAGCGGCGAGCAGCGTGCGCCGGACCGGACGCGGCAGCGAGCGGAACCGGGTCGAGGTCTCCAGGGTCACGTCGCCGCCCGAGAGCGCACAGGCCAGCCGCAGCACGTCGGTGACGGTATCGATCTCGGGCTCCCTGCCGTACAGGACGTGCGTCGCGTTGACGATCGCGCGCGCCGATCGCAGCGGGACCGTCGCGGGCTGCTCCATGCCGGCGCAGTACTGGGCCAGCAGCGCGAGCGCCGCGAGGTCGGCGTCGGACAGCGGTGTGGTGCTCCCCGCGAGGTGGCGGTAGAGGCCGTGCGCCTCCTCGTCGAGCGTGCCGCCCACGTCGAGCACCGTGCGGCGGTCACCGAGCGCGGGCAGGAACGCGTCGTGCGCCGCCACCATCTCCTCGTACGTGTGCTGGTACCTGCCGTAACGCGGCAGGGCGAGCAGGTCGAACCCGCGGCGCGCGAAGATCGCCCCGACGTCCGGGGCTCCGGGCGCGTCCCGCAGGGCGTCCTCGAGGCAGGACACCCAGAAGTCGAGCGTGTCGGGCACGTTGCGCGGGAAGTCCCGGAAGTAGGGGTTGTGCTGCGTGTGGGCGCCGACCGCCTCCTGCACCACGGCCAGGACCTGCACCGACACCAGGCGCGCGTCCTGCGGCGCCAGGGTGCCCAGATAGCTCAGCAGGCGGCCCGACGCCTTGTAGCCGAACGTGAGGAGGACGCCGTCGAACCGCCGGGCGACCGAGGCGGCGTCGCCGGAGGAGACCGCCGTGAGAGGAACTCGCCAGGTCCGCCGGACGACCAGGTCGAAGATCTGCTGGGACATGACGCGCATCGTGGCACGGAACGGTGGTCCGGGCGGACAGGTCCCCCACCATCCGTGCCACGATGACGGCATGCCTCTCGAACCCCGGTACCTCGCAGCAGAGGACCGTTACGACACCATGACCTACCGCCGGACCGGCCGCTCCGGCCTGGACCTGCCCGCACTGTCCCTCGGGCTCTGGCACAACTTCGGTGACACCAGCCCGTTCGACACCCAGCGCGCCATCCTGCGCCGCGCGCTCGACCTGGGCATCACGCACTTCGACCTGGCGAACAACTACGGCCCGCCCCACGGGTCGGCCGAGGAGAACTTCGGACGGCACTTCGCTGCCGACCTGAAGCCCTACCGCGACGAGCTGATCCTCTCGACGAAGGCCGGCTACGACATGTGGCCCGGTCCGTACGGCGACCACGGGTCGCGCAAGTACCTGCTGGCCAGCCTCGACCAGTCGCTCGCCCGGATGGGTGTCGACTACGTCGACGTCTTCTACCACCACCGGCCGGACCCCTCGACGCCGCTCGAGGAGACCATGGGCGCGCTCGCGTCGGCGGTCCAGCAGGGCAAGGCGCTGTACGCGGGCGTCTCCAACTACTCGCCGGAGCGGACGCGCGAGGCGGCGCGGATCCTCGGCGACCTGGGCGTCCCGCTGCTCATCCACCAGCCGTCCTACTCGATGCTCAACCGGCACATCGAGAACCCCGCCCACGAGGACCCGTACGACGGCAGGCAGAGCGAGTCGCTGCTCGACGTCGTCGGTGAGCTGGGGGTCGGGACCATCGTGTTCTCCCCGCTGCAGCAGGGCCTGCTGACCAACAAGTACCTCGCGGGTGCGGCGCCGGAGGGATCCCGTGCGGCCCGTTCGGACTCGCCGTTCCTCTCGTCCGGCGCACTCACCGAGGACTACCTGGGCCGCGCCAAGGCGCTCAACGAGATCGCCGAGGGTCGCGGCCAGACGCTCGCGCAGCTCGCGCTCGCCTGGGTGCTGCGGGACACGCGCGTGACCTCGGCGCTCATCGGCGCGTCGTCGGTGGCGCAGCTCGAGGACAACGTGGCGGCGCTCTCGGCGGGCCCTCTCACCGAGGACGAGATCGCGGCGATCGAACCCCTGGCGCAGCCCCTCGCCTGACGTCACACCCGGCACCGGGCCGGCGCCCGTCATGCGCCGGCCCGGTGCCTGCCCGACGTCGGCCCGCCGTCTGCAGCGAATCCACACCACACGTTTCACCGCACTTCACTGAGCTGTCGCGCCGAATCGATCCTGTGGCGGGACGATGGGAGGGTTCACCGCTCGACGGGGAGGGGTACCGAGGTACGGCCCTGGAGAGAAGGAGTACGAGCGTGTCCGAGATGAAGACCGCGACAGTCGTGGGAGCCGGCATGGTCGGCCTCGCGACCGCCTGGCACCTGCAGGAACGTGGCGTGGAGGTGACGGTCCTCGACCGGCACGGCGTCGCGGCCGGGGCGTCCTGGGGCAATGCCGGCTGGCTCACCCCCGGCCTGGTGATGCCGCTGGCGGACCCGTCGCTCTGGGCCTACGGACCCAAGGCGCTGCTGGATCCCAGCGCGGCCCTCAGCGTCCCCTTCCGGTTCGACGGCGCCCTGTGGGCCTTCCTCGCGCGCTTCATGGCGAACGCGACGCACGGCGCGTGGCAGCGCGCCATGGCAGCCCTGACCCCGATCGACCGGGTCGCGCTCGAGGCGTACGACGAGCTCGAGGCAGGTGGCGTGCACGCGACGTCGCACCCGAGCCGCTGGGTGGTCGGGTTCGAGCGGGAGCGGGAGTCACGCCCGTTCGTGCACGAGCTGCGCGAAGCGGCCCGGGCGGGCCGGGAGATCCGGCTCTCGAGGATGCCCGACGGCGTCCGCGTGCCGCACCTCTCCCGGGCGGTGCAGTCGACCTGGACGCTCGAGGGTCAGCGGTACATCGATCCGGGGGCCTACGTGCAGGCCCTCGCGACGTCGGTCAGCGCGCGCGGCGCGAAGGTGCTCTCGGACGCCCGGGTCGATGGTGTCCGCGTGGTTCCGGGCGGGGTCGAGACGACGGTCCACGGACACGACACCATGACGTCCGACGCCGTGGTGCTCGCCACGGGCGCGTGGCTCCCGGAGCTGGCGCAGCGGTTCGGGGTGCGGACCCAGGTTCAGGCCGGACGAGGCTACTCGTTCAGCGTGCCCGTGGAGGGTCCGCCGATCGACCACCCCGTCTACTTCCCGGCCAGGCGCGTGGCCTGCACCCCCTACCAGGGGCGGCTGCGGATCGCCGGGACCATGGAGTTCCGCGGGCCCGACGAGCCGCTCCAGCCCGCCCGCGTCGACGCGATAGTCAGCTCCGTCCGTGGCCTGTTCGAGGGTGTGGACCTGGACTCCCGCGAGGACGAGTGGGTGGGTTCCCGGCCGGTGACGCCGGACGGGTTGCCGCTCGTGGGCCGGACGACCGCACCCGGCGTCTACGTGGCCGGCGGTCACGGCATGTGGGGCATGCTGCTCGGCCCGGCGACGGGCCGGGCGCTGGCGGCGTTGATCACCACCGGTCAGGTGCCGGAGGAGATCCGGCCGTTCGACCCCCTGCGCTGACTGGGTCAGTGCCTCTCGCGCTCGGCCAGGCGGTCGAGCCCGTCGAGGATGATGTCCAGGCCGAACTCGAACTCGGTCTGGTCGTCGCACCAGCCGAGGGTGGGGTCCGCGTCGTCGTGGCTGACGGCGGCGAGCATCTCGACCATGTGCGGCACCTGGTCGGCCATCTGCATGAGCATCGCGGTGGCGGCGTCGTCGGCGCCCTCCTTGGCGCCGCCGCCGGGGGCCGAGCCCGCGGTGGCGCCGTCGGGCTCGAAGAGCTCCTGGGAGAAGCCGAGCGCGCGGCTGCCCAGCGCGTGCATGGCGTGGTGGACCAGGTCGTAGGAGAAGCCACCACGCCGCATCAGGCCGATCAGCGAGTCGAAGTACCGCACGACGTGCAGGCTGAAGGACTTCCTGGTCTCCAGGACGGTCGACGCCCACGGGTGGCGGAGCAGCACCGACCGGGCCGTGAGGATCTGCCGGCGCATCGCCGGCTTCCACGAGGACCGGGGCGCGTCGTCGGCCAGGGGCTCCAGCCGGCCGACGGCGTCCTGGATCTCCGCCGCGACGACGTCGACCACGCCGTCCAGCAGATCTTCCTTGTTGGCGACGTGGTGATAGAGCGACATCGCCTCGATCCCGAGCTCGCGGGCCAGGCTGCGCATGGTGAGCGCCCCGAGGCCGTCGCGGTCGGCCAGAGCGACCGCCGACTCGAGCACCCGGGCGCGCGTCAGGGCGCTCCGTGGGGCCGTGCCCGTCGTCCTGGGTGAAGTCATGGTCTCGCGATCCTACGTCGGCAGAACCCTTGACGGGCTCGGCGCCGCGGCCTACCTTACGTCGTAAGGCTTACACCGTAAGCCTCTTCGAGAAGGTGGACGTCATGTGGACCTGGATCCTCTGGGCGGTCGTAGGGCTGCTGGTGGTGGCACTCGCTGGGTTCCTCGCCCTCGTGGTGTCGATGCGCACCAAGAACCGCCGCGGGCTCGGCGCCATCCGCAGGTTCAGCAAGCGGTTCGGCCGCCCCATCGAGCTGCGGACAGCAGGCGAGCCCGGCGCCTCCGCCGCGGTGATCCGCCATGTCGGCCGACGCTCGGGCGCGCCGTACGCGACGCCGATCGGCGTGTATCCGATGGACGACGACTTCCTCGTCTACCTCCCGTACGGGCCGGACGTGGACTGGCTGCGGAACATCCGGGCGGCAGGCTCCGCGGAGCTGCGGGTCGAGGGGCACACATACCAGGTGGCCCCGCAGGTCGTCGCGCCGGCCGACGCCCTGCCCTACCTGTCCAAGCGGGACCGGGGGGTCGCCCGCCTCTTCGGCGTCACCGACTTCCTCGCGCTCCGGCGTGTGCCGGTCGCCTCGGGCGGCACCACGTGAGGGCCGTGCTCCGGGACGAGTACGGCCCGGTCGACATCCTTCGGGTGTCGACCGTCGAGGACCCTGTCCCAGGCCCCGGCGAAGTCGTGGTCCGGGTCGCCGCCTCCTCTCTGAACATGGCGGACCTCGACCACCTGCTCGGCGTCCCGCGCCTCGCCCGCCTCGGCACCGGCCTCACCCGGCCGACCAACCGCCGGGTGGGGGTCGACGTCGCGGGGACCGTCGAGGAGGTGGGGCCGGACGTGACCGGCCTCCGGCCGGGCGACCGGGTCTGGGCCGACCTGTTCGACCTCGGGCACGGCGCGCTGGCCGACCGGGTGCGCGTCCCGGCGTCGGCCCTGTCACCACTGCCTGACGCCCTGTCGTTCGGGGCCGCCGCCACCGCGCCGCACTCGGGGACGCTCGCCCTGCAGAGCCTGCGCGCCACCGAGCCGATCCGGCCGGGTGAGCGGGTGCTGGTCAACGGGGCGGGCGGCTGCGTGGGGCCGTTCGCCGTGCAGATGGCGAAGGCGCGCGGAGCCGTGGTGACCGCCGTCGACCACGGTGACAAGCTCGACTTCCTCCGGGAGCTGGGTGCAGACGAGGTGATCGACTACACCCGCGAGGACTTCACGCGCGGTGACGGGCGGTTCGACGTCGTCCTCGACATCGCCGACACCCGGTCCCTGGCGGCGCTCCGGCGTTCTCTGGCGCCGGGCGGGCGGTACGTGCTGATCGCGCGGCGGATCAGCTCGTTCGCGGAGAAGGCGCTGCTCGGTCCGCTGGTCGGCAGGCTGACCGGGACCCGGATGTCCACGTTCTTCTGGCGTCCCAACCAGCGGGCCGACCTGGACGAGCTGGCCCGGCTCCTCGTCGCCGGCGACGTGCTGCCCCGGATCGACCGGCGCTACGGTCTCGACGACACCGTCGAGGCGTTCCGGCGCCTCGAGTCGGGAGCGGCGCGAGGCAAGATCCTGGTGGTGCCGTAGGCCACGGCGTCGTGAGCGGAGGCTCTTGCGACGAATGGGGCGGTTCCCCGCGCGTGCCGAACAGGTTTAGTATGACAATACCTGGGTGGCAGTGACTTGGGCGCCTAGCGCTGACAAGCATGGGATCCCCCACGACGAAGCGCTCTACGCGATGCTTCATGCTGAGGCGGTCTACGAAGACTTCGAACCTCCGAGGGAGGGGTTTCAAAGCAGTCCGACGCTTTACATCGGTCCCAGCAGGTACGGGACCTTGGAAGTGATGGTGACGGTGACACCGCCGAGCGGAATCAACGTTTTTCATGTGATGCGGTTGCGTGAGAGCACGCGTCTGAGCGTTGGTTTCGATGAGGAGACGGGGAAGTGATCACGATGACTGACAAGCAACTGCCGCACGAGGACTCGCTCGTCGAGTGGGCCGAGAATGCTGAGCTCAAGCCGCGTCGAGTGCGGCGGGGCAACGATGCGGCTGCTGCCGGCCGCGCGCTGCTCGAGGCCGCCGGTGTAGACGTCGAGCAGGTCGAACGCAACGTCGGTGGCCGCCCACGGCTCGGCGGCGGGCCGAAGGGAACGCGGTCGCCCCGGCTCAATGTCGCAATCAGTGAGAACCTCGACCTGCTTCTGGACGAGCTCGAGAAGCAGCGGGGTGTCAGCCGAAGCACGCTTGTCCGCGAGGCTCTCGACCGCTACCTCCGCGACGCGGGCTGAGACTGCCACAGGCGTCGTGGCAGGATCGCATCGTGACGACAAAGCGCATCCTCATCCTGGCCGGCCGCGGACGCTACGAGGACCCCTGGCACGATCACGCGGCGACGTCGCACGTGGTCGCCGGGATCATCGGTGACCTGGGTGGCGTCGAGGTCCGGGGCCTCTTCCGGGACGCGCTGGACGATCTGGACTCCGTGGACCTGCTGGTCGTGAACGGCGGTTCGGGTCGCCGGGACCCCGAGTTCGACGGGTCCGACGACGACTGGCTCGCCTTCCACGCCCGGCTGGCGGGTTGGGCGCGGGCCGGGGGAGCGGTGCTCGGCCTGCACCAGGCGGCGAACACGTTCTACGACGCGCCCGACTGGTCCGCGGTGCTCGGCGGTCGCTGGGTGCCGGGCGAGTCGATGCACCCGCCCATCGGCCAGGCGCGGTTCGAGCTGGCACAGGGGCACCCGGTCACGGAGGGCCTCGACGCCGTCGAGGCCTTCGACGAGCGGTACTGCCGCCTGCAGGTGGCCCCGGCCGCGCGGGTCCTCGGCACCACCCCGGACGACGACGGCGCCGAGCAGCCGATCCTGTGGGTCAACGACGCGCACGGCGGGCGCAGCGTGTACTCGGCCCTGGGCCACGACGCCCGCTCGTACGCCTCGTCGGGGCACCAGCAGCTGCTGCGCCGCTCGGCGTCCTGGCTGCTCACGTAGCGGGGTTGACCTCAATCAAGGTTGAGGTTGTTGGCTGAGCCGTATGCAGATCATGAGCGTCGACACGGTGACCCGATCGATCGCGGAGACCGCCGCGTACTACGAGACGGTCCTTCGCCTACCGGTGCGGAAGGAGATCGGCGCGGTGGAGGTCACTGTCGGCCGGTCGGTGGTCCGGTTCCGGGAGGACGCCGACGCCGAGGGCGACCAGCACTACGCCTTCCTCATCGACGACGCGCGGTTCGACGCGGCCCGGGCCTTCCTCGCGGCGGGTCCAGGGCTGCTGAGCGATGGCGACCGCACGGAGTTCGAGGCGCAGCCGGCCTGGAACGCGCGGTCGCTCTACTTCCCCGGTCCGGACCGGTCGGTCCTCGAGGTCATCGCGCGCCGTGCTCTGCCCCAGCCGCTGAGCGCTGGGAACACGTCGGGTGCGAAGGCCTCAAGCCCGCACGTGCCCGGTGCTCAGCACCTTCCGTTCGGCCCCGGTGACCTGCTCTCCGTGAGCGAGGTGGGCGTCGCCGTGCCCGACGTCACCGGCACGGCCGACCGCCTCACCGACGCCGGCATCGGCCGCTACCCGGACGGCTCGGCCACGTTCAGCCCGGCCGGGCATATCGACGGCATGCTCATCCTGGTCAGCCCGGGCCGCACGTGGTTCCCGACGTCGGAGCGGGTGGTGGCCGAGCCGCCCGTCACGGTCGTCGCCCAGGCCGGCCCTGCGAGCCCGGGCGTGCGGGCGGGCAGGTACGAGCTGGCGCCGGGCCGAGTGCTCGTCGTCCGGCCGTAGCGCGGAAACGCACCTGTGCCCGTCACGCCCCCTCGGCGAACCCCGTCTGCCGCCACACCTCGTACACCGCTATCGACGCCGCGTTCGTCAGGTTGAGCGACCGGCGCCCGGGCAGCATCGGGATCCGCAGCTCGTCGGTGACCCGCGGGTGGGCGAGCGCCTCGGGCGGCAGGCCGGTGGGCTCGGGCCCGAACAGCAGGACGTCGCCCGGCCGGTACTCGACGTCGGTGAAACGTGTGGTGGCCCGGGTGGTGAACGCGAAGACGCGGGCTTCCGGCAGGGCGTCGAGCGTCGCGTCCAGCGACGGGTGCACGTCCATGACGGCGAGGTCGTGGTAGTCGAGGCCCGCGCGCTTCAGCTTGGCCTCCGAGAGGTCGAAGCCCAGCGGTTCCACCAGGTGCAGCCGGGCCCCGGTCACCGCCGCGAGCCGGATCGCGGACCCGGTGTTCCCGGGGATGCGGGGTTCGAAGTACACGACGTGAGCGAGCGGGGTGTCTGGCAGCGCGGGGGCATCGGCGGAGTGCGGCACGCACCCATTCTCGCTGCCCGACGGCGGAGCGTCGTCCCGCTCGCAGACACCGCGGGCATTGCTCGGCGCCGGACCTCCGCATAGCCTGGGCGCATGACGCACGGGCTGAGCTGGTGGCGGCTGCACTCGCAGCCGTGACCTGACGCGCCCACCCGCACACACGTCCCGAGCTGCTCGCCGCAGCCCGGGACTTCTCTGTGCCCGACGCCGTGCGTGGGCAGCTCCTTGACCGAAGGAGACCCCATGTCCGTCACCACCACGCCCGAGGCGACCACCCCGTCGTCGGGCACCCCCCGCGAACCGCGCAGCACCACCCGGTCCGCCGCGGCGGCCCGCGAACGCAGCGCCGTCCTGGAGGGCCGGATCGCCCGGAGCCCGGGGGAGTACCGCGTCCTGACCGGGGACCGCCCAACGGGCGCGCTGCACCTCGGGCACCTGCTCGGCACCGTCGCCAACCGCGTGCGCCTGCAGAACCTGGGCGTCGAGGTGTTCCTGATTGTCGCCGACTACCAGGTCATCACCGACCGGGACGACGCAGGGGACCTGCCCGCCACCGTCCGTGAGGTGCTGCTCGACTACCTCGCGGCGGGGCTCGACCCCGAGCGCAGCACCGTCTTCACGCACTCGGCGGTGCCCGCGCTGAACCAGCTGCTGCTGCCGTTCCTGTCGCTGGTCACCGTCGCCGAGCTGGAGCGCAACCCCACCGTGAAGGCCGAGGCGGAGGCCGCACAGGCACGCCAGAAGCGGGGTATCTCCGGCCTGCTGTTCACGTACCCGGTGCACCAGGCCGCCGACATTCTGTTCTGCCACGGCAACCTCGTGCCCGTCGGTGTGGACCAGCTGCCGCACCTGGAGATCACGCGCACCGTGGCCCGGCGCTTCAACCAGCGGTACGCGGCGGCGCGGCCGTACTTCCCCGAACCGGACGCGCTCATCGCGCCGTCGACAACGATCCTCGGCAGCGACGGCCACCGGATGTCCAAGTCGCGCGGGAACGCGCTCGAGCTGCGCGCGTCCGAGGACGAGACGGTCGCCTACCTCAGGCGTACCCGGACCGACGCCGACCGCGTGATCACCTACGAGCCGGACCGTCGGCCCGAGATCGCGAACCTCCTCCAGATCGGCGCCCACTTCACCGGGGCATCGCCGGAGGCCCTTGCCGACGAGGTGGGTCCGGCCGGCGCGGGACGGCTCAAGGAGATCGTCAGCGAGGCGGTGGTGGAGGGCCTGCGCCCTCTCCGTGCCCGACGCCGGGAGCTCGCCTCGGCGGGACCGCGGTACCTCGCCGAGGTGCTCGCGCGGGGCAACGCCCGGGCGAACGCGATCGCCGACCGCACCCTCGACGACGTCCGCGGCCTGATGGGCATGCGGTACTGACGGGCCGCTCGGGTGCAACCGGCCGCGCGGGTGGACCCCAGCCGGGAGGGGTCCCGGGCAGCGGGCTCTAGGGTTGCCGTGCGTGCGATCGTCGCGCATGTCGATCGAAGGGGACAGACATGATCACTGCACTTCGGAAGCCTTGGGGCAAGCGGGCCATGGCTCTGGTCACGGCGTTCACCCTGGCACTGCCCGGTGCCGCGGCAGTGGCGGTGCCCGCGGTGGCGTCGCCCGTCAGCGCGGCTCCGGTCGTTGCCGCACCGGCCGCGCAGGCAGCGGACACGTGCGGTGGCACCCTCGTCAGGCACCGGGCCATCAAGGCCGGTGGCGTCACCGTCGCGTGGGCGAACCTCTACCACAACCGCAGCACGGCCACGAAGTGCGCCCAGGTGGTGCACGCGGGCCCGGCCTGGGGCCGGCAGACCACCACGGCGGTGACCATCTGGAACGGGGAGCTCATCGCCAGCTCGTCGGGCACCTCTCGCTACCGCAGCGGTAAGGCGTACATCCGCGGCGTGAACGGGGACTGCGTCGCCGCCAGGGGCGCCATCGTCTGGGGCGGCTCCACCCGGATCGTCTCCCTCCCCGGCCACTGCGGCTGATCGAGGGTCGACCCGGACAGAAGAGATCCCCGGCCGGGATGCCTCAATAACCCGGCCGGGGAACTTGGTTCGGACGGCCGACGGCGCGACGGGTAGCCACCCAGGGTTGTCGCGTCGCCGGCCGCCCGAAGTCAGCGGGCCAGACGCTCCTTCAGGGCGTCCAGCTGGGCATGCAGCGCTGCCGGGGTGTGGTCGCCGAACTGCGCGAAGAACTCCTCGGTCAGCTCGGCCTCGGCCAGCCACGGGTTGGCAGGGACCTCGAAGAGGGCGGCCAGGTCGGCATCCGGCACGTCGATGCCGGCCAGGTTCAGCGTGCCCGGGGCGGGCAGGCTGCCCACAGGGGACGCGACGGAGGCGTCGGGTCGCAGACCGCGCCCGGCCTCGACCTGGCCGACGATCCACTCGATGACGCGCGAGTTCTCGCCGAACCCGGGCCACAGGAAGCGGCCGTCGTCACCCTTGCGGAACCAGTTGACCTGGAAGATGGTGGGGCGCTTCGACTCCTCGATGCCCGCACCCACCTCGAGCCAGTGCGCCCAGTGGTCGGCCATGTTGTAGCCGCAGAACGGGAGCATCGCGAAGGGGTCGCGGCGCAGCTCGCCGAGGGCGCCCTCGGCGGCGGCCGTGCGCTCCGACGAGATGGTGGCACCCATGAACACGCCGTGCTCCCAGCCGAACGACTGCGCGACCAGCGGCACGTTGGTGGCGCGGCGGCCGCCGAAGACGATCGCGTCGACCGGCACGCCCGCCGGGTCCTCCCAGGTGTCCGCGATGGTGGGGCACTGGGCGGCGGCCACGGTGAAGCGGGAGTTGGGGTGGGCCGCCGGCTTGTCGGAGGCGGGCGTCCAGTCGTTGCCCTGCCAGTCGATGAGGTGCTCGGGTGCCTCCGGCGTCAGACCCTCCCACCAGACGTCACCGTCGTCGGTCAGGGCGACGTTCGTGAAGATCGTGTCGCGGTCGAAGGTCGCGACGGCGGTCGGGTTCGTGTCGATGCCGGTGCCCGGCGCGACGCCGAAGAAGCCGGCCTCGGGGTTGATGGCGCGCAGCGTGCCGTCGGGGCCGGGGCGCATCCAGACGATGTCGTCGCCGAGGGTCTCGACCTTCCAGCCCGGGATGGTGGGCTGCAGCATCGCCAGGTTCGTCTTGCCGCACGCGCTCGGGAAGGCGGCGGCCAGGTGGTACTGGCGCTGCTCGGGCGACGTGATGCGGATGAGCAGCATGTGCTCGGCGAGCCAGCCTTCGTCGCGCGCCATCGCCGAGGCGATCCGCAGCGCGAAGCACTTCTTGCCCAGCAGGGCGTTGCCACCGTAGCCGGAGCCGTACGACCAGATCTCCCGGGTCTCCGGGAACTGGACGATGTACTTGGTGTCGCTGCACGGCCAGGGGACGTCGGCCTCGCCGTCGGCCAGCGGTGCGCCCACCGAGTGCACCGCGGGGACCCACTGCTGCCCGGCGTCGATGAGGTCGAGGATCTCGGCGGACACACGAGTCATGACGTGCATCGAGACGACGACGTACGGCGAGTCCGTGAGCTCGATGCCCACCTGCGAGATCGGGCCGCCGACCGGACCCATGGAGAACGGCACCACGTACATGGTGCGGCCCTTCATCGAGCCCTCGAACACGCCCTTCAACTCGGTGCGCATCTCGGCAGGAGCCACCCAGTTGTTGGTGGGGCCTGCGTCCTCCTCGTTCTGCGAGCAGATGAACGTGCGGGACTCGACACGGGCGACGTCGGCGGGATGGGAACGGGCGAGGTACGACCCAGGACGCTTCTCCTGGTTGAGCTCGAGGAGCGTGCCCGCTGCCAGCATCTGGTCGATGAGGCGCTGCTTCTCCGCGGCGGAGCCGTCGCACCAGACGATCTCGTCCGGCTGCGTGAGCTCGGCGACGCTCGCCACCCAGGCGCGCACGTCCTGCTCTCCGACCGGCGGCACGGCGCGCAGCCGCGTCTCGGAGGACGTGCTGGAGCCCTGGCCGGTCGTCAGGTCGGCGACGAGCTCGGCGACGAGCCGGGTTCGGCGGGGGTTCGCGAGGACGGACATGTGCGCTCCGATCGTCGTACGGCTGGCCACGGTGGCGGGCTTGTTTCCACTCTTGTGTGTGGATCCGCCCGAATTCCAGTCCTCGGGCTGTCAAGAATCGCCGATCTTCACGTAGTGTGAAGGAGTGGGTTCCTGTTGGTCTGTCCCGGACGTCTCCGGGTGACGGCCATCACACGATGGGAGGCGACGTGCCCAGCTCGAACGAGTCGACATCGCGCGGCGAGACCGACCTGATCACCCTGGGGCGCCGCATCCGGCACCTGCGCACCGCGCACGGGCTCACCCTTGACGCGCTCGGCGAGAAGGTCGGCTCGGCGCCCAGCCTGCTGTCGCTCGTGGAGAACGGGCGGCGTGAACCACGCCTCGGGCTCCTGCGGTCGATCGCGGACGCCTTCGGCGTGCCGATGAGCGAGCTGCTCAGCGCGGAGCCGCCGTCGCGCCGCGCCGCCCTGGAGATCGCGCTCGACCGGGCCCAGCGCGGACCGCTGTTCACCACCCTCGGCGTGCCCGCCGTCAAGCCCAGCCAGAAGCTGCCGATGCCCGTGCTGGAGCAGCTCGTGGGCCTGCACGAGGAGCTGGCGCGGCGTGAGCAGCTGGCCATCGCGACACCCGAGGAGGCGCGCCGCGCCAACACCGAGCTGCGCCTGGAACGGGAGGCACGCGACAACCACTACCCGCAGTTCGAGGCGGTCGCGGAACAGCTGGTCAAGGCCGCCGGGTACACGGGCGGCGCGCTGACGCACCGTACGGTCGCGCGGATGGCGGAGCAGATGGGCTTCACCCTGCTGCACGTGGACGACCTGCCGCGGTCCGCCCGCTCGGTGACGGATCTCCGGAACGGGCGCATCTACCTGCCCCCGGCGTCGACCCCTGGAGGGCACGGGCTGCGGTCCCTCGCGCTGCAGGCGCTCGCCCACCGGGTGCTGGAGCACGACCGGCCGCGCTCGTACGGCGAGTTCCTGCGCCAGCGGGTCGAGATCACGTACTTCGCCGCCGCGTGCCTCGCGCCGCAGTTCGTGGCGGTCCCGTTCCTGGAGGCACGCAAGCGGGACCGGGACCTGGCGGTCGAGGACTTCCGCGACGCGTTCGGCATCACGCACGAGGCCGCCGCGATGCGGCTCACCAACCTCGCGACGCACCACCTCGGCATCCCGCTGCACTTCCTGCGGGTCGGTGCCGACGGCGCGCTGTTCCGCGGCTACGCGAACGACGGCCTCCCCTTCCCGCAGGACGTCACGGGCGCGATCGAGGGGCAGCTGATCTGCCGGCGCTGGGCGGCGCGCGAGGCGTTCGAGCGGCGCGACCGGGCCACCGAGTTCTACCAGTACACCGACACACCGGCCGGCACCTTCTGGTGCTCCACCCAGACCGGCTCGATGTCGCCGTCCGGCGGGCCCGACGGCGGGTCCGGCGCCTTCTCGATCACCGTCGGGGTGCCGTACGCGCACGCCAAGTGGTTCCGCGGGCGGGCCACCCAGGTGCGGCGGGTCTCCACGTGCCCGGACCCGGCGTGCTGCCAGCGCCCGGCCCTCGAGCTCACCGAACGCTGGTCCGGTGAGGCCTGGCCGTCCGGGCGCATGCACCAGCAGATCCTCGCCGCGCTGCCACGCGGTGCGTTCCCCGGGGTGGACGACGCAGAGGTGTATGCCTTCCTGGACAAGCACGCGCCGGACTAGTGCCGGAGTGTCGCCGGAGTGTCGCCGGGACCGGAGTTTCTGCCGAGTCGTTCGAGCACTGCCGGGTTAGCGTAGGCAACCGTGGCATCGAACCTGGCTTGCATCGGACTGGACGTCTGGCGACGTAGCGACTTTCGCGACCTGGTGGCATCCGCCCGTGCCGAGGCGGAGACCATCGCCAAGGACGGCGAGGTCGGCGTGCACATCTGGACCGACGCGTCCGGTGCCCGCCTGATCATCACCACGGAGGGCGACCTGGTCCGGGTGGTCACGCCGACGTTCTACGCGGCGCCCGGCGCCATCATCTCCGAGCCGCAGGCCGTCGACGGCGGGCTCGTGCTCGCCGAGCTGGTGAACAAGGACGACGAGGTGATCACCGAGATCGCCTGCCAGCTCGAGGAGCTCGCCCTGCTCGGCTCGGCGTCGTCGCCGGTCGAGGGTCCGGTGTCCGTCGTCGTGCTGGGCAACTCGGTCCAGGTGCTCGGCCGGGCCGACGACGGCGTGCCCGACCTGAGCTTCGAGCCGACCGGGGCGTATGCCCTGTCGACCGACGCGACCGCACACCTGACCGGCGTCGTGCTGGCGATCGAGCAGCGCGCCGTCGGCCGCACCAGCCAGGCCTTCACCGCCGCACGGGTGCAGACGGCGGGATTCCAGGTGACGCTCTGCGTCCCGGCGGGCAAGCCGGAGCTGGGAGCCGGCGACGTCGTCGAGGTGGACGGCTACGTGGTCGCCTCGGTGCCGGCGCTGCGCGGCTGACGACCCTTCAGCGGAGCGGCCCGCCCCGGGCGTCCAGACGGTCCAGCAGCCGAGACAGCACGTCGCCGAGGCGCAGGCCGTCGTGCTCGAACTCGTTGGTGACCCACGGCTCGACGTTCCCCACGTGCGCCGCCGTCTCGAGCGAGAGCCCCGAGTCCACGAACATGTCGTCGAAGTACACGGCGGCCTCGACGGGCACCTCGTTCTCGGCGAGGCGGTGCAGGTCGTACAGGTCGCGCCAGTGCTGCCGCTCGGCGAGGGCGTGCGCGGCCGCCTCGAACGGGCGCAGGGCGCTGATCTCGGCGAACATCCAGGGGTAGATCATCTCGCCGGTCATCAGCAGCGGCCGGGCGCTCTCGGCGAAGGCCGGGTCGGCGTCGCGGACCGACTGGGCGGCCCACGCCGTCGGGCCGGTGTGGGACTGGGCGTAGATCGACTCGTGCAGCACCGCGTACAGCGGGTTGGTCGCGAACGACGTCTCGGCCGCGACCGTGGCGAGGAATGTGTCGGTCAGAGGACCGCCGTGCGGGGAGTCGAACGCCTCGTCGAGGATCCAGTGCACCCGCTCGAACCCGGGCTGCATGCCGAGGTCCATGCCGAGCGTCTGGAACCGTCGGGTCGTCAGGACGTCGCCGCCCGGCTCCGTCACGTTCCCGGTGGAGAGCCGGTCGGCGATGCGGCCGAGGGTCTTCACCACATGCGGGTAGCGCGCGCGGAACTGCTCGTTCTTGGTGACCACGCGTGGCTGGGTGCGCTCGTAGACCTCGCGGGCCGACGCCGTGAGGCCCGGCAGGCCGCCGGTGACCAGGCTCGCGTTCAGGCCCTCTGGCGCGAACGACAGGTAGGTCATGGTGATGAACCCGCCGTAGGACTGGCCCAGCGAGGTCCAGCGGCGGCCGTCGAACAGCGTCCTCCGGACGTGCTCGGCGTCGCGCACGATGTTGTCCGCGCGGAAGTGGCTGAGGTACTCCGCCTGCTCCTCGGCGGTGCCGAGGGCGCCGAGCGAGGCCGCCCGGACCGCGCTGGAGCGTCCGGTGCCGCGCTGGTCCAGCAGCACCACGCGGAACCGCTTCAGTGCGGTGCCTACCCAGCCGTCCGGGCCGGTCGGTCGCGGGCCCTTGCCGCCGGGTCCGCCCTGCAGGAACACCAGGAGGGGCAGGTCCTCCGTGCGGCGCGTGGGATCAACGAGCTCGCGGGCGAACACGGAGATCGTCGGCGAGTCGTCGGGCTGGGACCAGTCGAGCGGGACGTCGACGGAGTGGTCGGTGATGTGGACGCCGGGAAGGGTGTAGCTGATGGGCACGGGCTCACGTTATCGGTGCGGACTGATCCTTCAACAGGAGCACGCGGGTCGGTCCCGGGCAAAACCCGTTGCATTAGTGGAGTGTGTGCTCCAATAATTGACCCATGACGACCACAGAGGTGCGCCAGCACCCCGCACTACCCGTCCTGCTCGGCCTGGGCGTGCTCGTGATCGGCCTCGTGCTCGGCTGGTTCGCGTCCGCTCTGGCCGGCGGCCTCGCCGGCCTGATCGAGGCGACGCCGCTGCCGGTGCCCAGGCTGCTCGAGCTCGTCGAGTCGATGCCGCTGGCCTGGACCCTCGGCATCCTCGGCGGGCTCGGCCTGCTCGGCGGCGCGTTCATCGCCTTCATGACAGTGGGTGAGGCACCCGCCCTGAGCGTCGCGGACGACCACCTGGAACACCGGCAGGAGGAGCGCGAGGTGTGGATCGAGCGGTCCGACGTCGGGTCCGCGTTCCGGGACACGAGGTACCTCGTGCTCCTGCGGCCGGACGGCGGGCTCCGCGCCCGGCTCGACGCGGACACCCTGTCCTGGGCAAAGGTCCAGGCCGCACTGGAGCAGCACCGCTGGCCGTGGCGCGACGCGGACCCCTACGAGGAGCGGTTCGAGCGCTGGCTCGACGGCCGCCCCGGCTTCACCGCCGCCGAGAACGAGGCGCTCCGCCGTCGGCTCGAGGACCGCAAGGACGCCGCCGGCCTCCGCAAGGCGGACGACGACCTGGCAGCGCTCGGACTGGTGGCGCGTGTCCGCGACGACCGGATCCAGGTGCGCCGGGCGGCATCGGCGGACGACGCCGCGCGTGGCACGGACCGTTGACCCCGCGCGCCACGAGGCGCGCAGGCTCGTCATCATCGACGCCGCCCTGACGGTCTTCGCCGAGCGCGGGTACGACGGTGCCACGACCGCCGAGATCTGCCGGCGGGCGGGTATCGGGTCGGGCACGTTCTTCCACTACTTCCCGACCAAGCTGGAGCTGCTGCTCGCGATCCTGACGCTCGGTATCCAGGAGGTCCGCGAGCAGACGGAGCTCTACGCGGGCCGCACCGACCCGCTCGGCGTCCTTCTCGACATCGTCGAACGCGGCGCGGACGACGCCGCGGACCCGCGGATGCCGGGCTTCGTCCGCGCGGTGGGCGGCATCATGCAGCAGCCGGACGTCGCCGCCAAGCTCGAGGAGGACGCCCGGACGCAGCGCGACCTGCTGCTGCCCTGGGTCGAGAAGGCCCAGCAAGCGGGGCAGATCCGGACCGACCTCACCCCGGCCCGCATCACCTCATGGCTCTACCTGCTCACCGACGGCTTCCTCGGCCGCATCGCCGACGAACAAGCCTTCAAGGCCCACACCGAGAAACCGATCCTGCTAGAAACGGCCCGCCGCTTCCTATCCCCCTGACCACCCCCGCCAATCCCACCCAACCGACTGGTGGACGAACCCCACGAACAAGGTGACGCGAAAGACGAGCGGAGGGCAAGGAAGGCCTTGTCCGGCAGTAAGACGTTCCCGAAGTGGAGCGCCCCCTGGGGCGCGTGAACGCTGCCGGACAAGGCCTTCCTTGCCCTCCGCGGACCCAGCCACGGAGAACGGCGAAACTCAAGAAACGTCAGAGTCCACCCAGTCGAACGTCTTCGTCACGGCCTTCTTCCAGCTCCGGTACTGACGCTCGCGCTCTTCCTCCTCCATGGACGGCTCCCACCGCCGGTCCTCGGCCCAGTTCGCGGTCACGTCCGCCTCACCGTTCCAGAACCCGACCGCGATGCCCGCCGCATACGCCGCACCGAGCGCCGTCGTCTCCGCGACGACGGGCCGGATGACGGGTACGCCGAGCTGGTCCGCCTGGAACTGCATGAGCAGCTCGTTGGCGACCATGCCGCCGTCGACCTTGAGCTCGGTGAGGTCCACGCCGGAGTCGGCGTTCATGGCGTCCATCACCTCGCGGGTCTGGAACGCCGTCGCCTCCAGCGCGGCCCGCGCGATGTGGTTCCGGTTGACGTACCGGGTCAGGCCGACGAGCGCACCGCGGGCGTCGGGCCGCCAGTACGGCGCGAACAGGCCGGAGAACGCGGGCACGAAGTAGGCGCCGCCGTTGTCCTCGACCTTGCGGGCGTACCACTCGACGTCGGGCGCGTCGTGGAACAGACCCAGGTTGTCGCGGAGCCACTGGATCAGCGATCCCGTGACGGCGATGGAGCCTTCGAGGGCGTAGATCGGAGCCGCGTCGCCGATCTTGTAGCAGACGGTGGTGAGCAGGCCGTTCTCGGACGGGACCTTCTCGGTGCCGGTGTTGAGCAGCATGAAGTTGCCGGTGCCGTACGTGTTCTTGGCGGTACCGACCTCGAAGCACGCCTGCCCGAACGTCGCGGCCTGCTGGTCGCCGAGGATGCCGGAGATCGGCACGCCGGGCACCATCCCCCGCGGGCGGCCCTTGCCGTACACCTCGGAGGAGGAGCGGATCTCGGGCAGCATCGAGAGCGGGATGCCCATGTCCGCCGCGATGTCCTCACGCCAGGACAGCGTGTCGAGGTCCATGAGCATCGTGCGCGACGCGTTCGTGACGTCGGTGACGTGCACGCCGCCGTCGGGCCCGCCGGTCATGTTCCACAGGACCCACGCGTCGGTGTTGCCGAACAGGAGGTCACCGCGCTCGGCGGCCTCCCGCGCGCCCTCGACGTTGTCGAGGATCCACTTCACCTTGGGACCGGAGAAGTACGTGGCCAGCGGCAGGCCGACTATCGACTTGTACTTGTCAGCGCCCTCGGACCCGGCCAGCTCGTCGACGATGGCCTGCGTGCGCGTGTCCTGCCAGACGATGGCGTTGTAGACCGGCTTGCCGGTCGTCTTGTCCCACACCACGGTGGTCTCGCGCTGGTTGGTGATGCCCACCGCGGCGAGGTCGGTGTGGTTGAGGTTCGCCTTGGTGAGCGCGAGCCCGACGACCTGGCGGGTGTTGTCCCAGATCTGGTCGGGCTTGTGCTCCACCCAGCCGGCCTTGGGGAAGATCTGGTCGTGCTCGAGCTGGCCGGTGGACACGATGGTCCCGGCGTGGTTGAACACGATCGCCCTGGTGCTCGTGGTGCCCTGGTCGATCGCGAGTACGTAGTCAGCCATCGGTGTTGACTCCCTTGTCTGTTTCAGTCTGCTTGTGTGCCGCGTCGTATCAGGAGACGGCGGCCGCGACCAGGCCGCCGAGCGCGCCGCCTACCAGCGGCCCGACCACGGGCACCCACGAGTAGGCCCAGTCGCTGGAGCCCTTGCCCGGGATGGGCAGGACGAAGTGTGCGATGCGCGGGCCGAAGTCACGCGCCGGGTTGATGGCGTACCCGGTGGGGCCACCGAGGCTTGCGCCGATACCGACCACGAGGAGGGCGGCCGCGAGCGGGCCCAGGTCGACGGGCGAGTTGCCGAACGACAGGATCACGAAGACCAGCATGAACGTGGCGATCACCTCGGTGACGAAGTTCCACGCGTACGAGCGGATCTCCGGGCCCGTGGAGAAGACGCCGAGCTTGACGGCCGGATCGGCGTCAAGGTCGAAGTGCTGCTTGTGCGCCAGGTACGCGAGGACGGCACCGACGAAGGCGCCGACGAGCTGTGCGACCCAGTAGAAGAGCATGTTGACGAAGTTGGCGGGGACGCCCTCGGCGAACTCCTCGGCCCCGCTGGACAGGATGCCGAGCGTCACCGCGGGGTTGATGTGCGCCCCCGAGTCCATCGAGACGAACACGCCGGCGAAGACCGCGAGGCCCCAGCCGAAGTTGATCATCAGCCAGCCGCCGTTGAACCCCTTGTTCTTCGGCAGGATCGCGTTCGCCACGACGCCGGCACCGGCCAGGATCAGGATCATCGTGCCGAGGAACTCCGGCACCATGATGTCCGTGAATGCGTTCATCACTGACTCGCTTTCTGCCGACTACCTTGTCGGCGTACGGGGGTGAACCCGGCGGTGCCTCTGCGGTAGCCGTCGGCGGTCTGGTAGTGGTGTCCTGGGATCCTCAGTTTCGGAGCGGCTGCATGGCAGCCACGTCAGGGGTGGCCAGGCGTGCCCGTTCGGCAGCCTCGTCGTCGGGTGCTTCCTCGGCATGGCGTTCTGCCTCGATCCGCTCCTGCCACGCGCGGACCTCCCGTTCCTCGTCGGACGCGTCCCAGCCGAGCAGTGGCGCGACGACGGACGCGACCTCCGCGGCCGCCTCCGTGCCCCGGTCCACGATCTCGTAGACGAGTCGCGTGCGGTGCGCCAGCACGTCCTCCAGGTGGAGGGCGCCCTCGTGGCTGACGGCGTAGTGGGCCTCGGCGCGGAGATAGGCCGGGGCGTGCTCGAGCGGTGCGGCCAGGGTGGGGTCGGCGTCGCACAGCTCGACGATCTCGGCGAGGTTCGCGCCGTACCGGTGCAGCAGGTGGTCGAGCAGCGGGGGAGTCCAGCCGAACCGCTTGCCCCACGTGCGCGCCTGCCGCTGCACGGCCCGCAGCCCGACGGCGCCCGTGAGCGGGATCTGGTGCGTGATCGAGGGGAGTGCGGCCGAGCGCTGCCCGATCGCGAAGTCGACGGCGTCCTTGGCCATGATCCGGTAGGTCGTCAGCTTGCCGCCTGCGATCACGGTGAGGCCCGGCGTCGGCGAGGCGACGGTGTGCTCGCGGCTGACCTTCGCGCTGCTCGTACCGGCCTTGGTGCCCGGCTGGAGCAGCGGGCGCAGGCCCGCATACGTGCCGATGATGTCTTCCCTGGTCAGGGGATGGGCCAGCACGGCGTTGGCGTGGTCGAGCACGTAGTCGATGTCGGCGCTCGTGGCGACGGGGTGGGTCGGGTCGAGGTTCCACGGGGTGTCGGTGGTCCCGATGATCCAGTACCGGCTCCACGGGATGACGAACAGCACGGACTTCTCCGTCTGGAGGATCAGCCCGGCGTTCCCACGGATGCGTTCCCGCGGGACGACGATGTGCACGCCCTTGCTGGCGAGCACCCGGAGCCCGCCCTCGGAACCCGCGAGGGCCTCGGTCTCCTCGGTCCACACGCCTGTCGCGTTGATGACCGAGCGGGCCCGGACGGTGATCTCCTTGCCCGTCTCCAGGTCCACGACCACCGCACCGTTCACCGCGCCCGTCGCGCCCTGCGTCAGGCTCACGACCTGGGTGCGGCTCGCGGCGTGCGCGCCGTAGCTCGCGGCGGTGCGGATCAGGGTCGCGACCAGGCGGGCGTCGTCGACCGAGGCGTCCCAGTACTGGACGGCGCCGACGGCGGCGTCGTGCGCCAGGTCCGGGAACTTGGCCTCCATCTGGTTCTTGCTCAGGTGCCGGTGGAACGGCATCGGGCGGCGGCCCGGCGTGAGCGTCGCGAGCACGTCGTACATCAGGATGCCGGCGCCCACGTAGGCGCGCTCCCAGACGCGGTGCTCCAGCGGATACAGGAACGGGACCGGTCGCACCAGGTGCGGTGCGAGGTCCCGGAGCAGGAGGTCGCGCTCGGTGAGCGCCTCGTGGACCAGCTCGAAGTCGAGCATCTGCAGGTAGCGCAGTCCGCCGTGGACCAGCTTGCTGCTGCGGCTGGAGGTGCCCTGCGCCCAGTCCTGCGCCTCGACCACGGCGGTGGACAGCCCGCGCGTGACCGCGTCCAGCGCGATGCCGGCGCCGGTGACGCCGCCTCCGATCACCAGGACGTCGAGCTCGGCCGAGGGACTCACGCTGGCTTCCAGTGCGGCCAGCGCCTGTGTTCTCGCGTCTGCGGTCAGCCGTGTGGATGCCATGCGCCAAACTCACCACGCATTCCGTCACTTGGCAACACCTTTGCCCTGTGAGGTGGGGTGTGTTGGGAGGTTCTCTTGCTCACATTCCGATTCGCCCTTCGATTCGTCTGGTCTGCGCGCCTCGGTCGTGGGCTGGTATGCCCGCCTGGTGGGGGCTCCGGGCGCGGCTCACGGCTCCGGCCGTAGTGTGTCGGCGTGACGACATCCGAGTCGCGGACCGCGCCCGTGATCCGACCAGCCCTCCCCGCCGACGTGCGCACCATCCGTGATCTCGTCGAGCCGCTCAGCCAGGAGCGCATCCTCCGGCCGTACGAGATGGTGGGGTACTACGAGGCGGTCCAGGAGTTCCTGGTGGCGACCGACCCGGCCGGCGCCGCGGGCGACGCCGCCGTCGGCTGCGGGGCGCTCCACGTCATGTGGGACGACCTCGCCGAGGTGCGCACGCTGGCCGTGCACCGTGACTGGCGGGGCCGCCGGGTCGGGCACGCGCTGCTCGAGGCGCTGATCGAGCGGGCGCGAGCGCTGGGCCTGCGTCGCGTGTTCTGCCTGACGTTCGAGGTCGACTTCTTCGCCGCCCACGGGTTCCGGGAGATCGACGGCACCCCCGTGACCCCGGAGGTGTACGCGGAGCTGCTGCGCTCGTACGACGAGGGCGTGGCCGAGTTCCTCGACCTGGCCCGCGTGAAGCCCAACACCCTGGGCAACTCCCGCATGCTCCTGGAACTCTGACCCGCGCCCCCCTAGCCGCCCCGCCCCTCGCCGAAGTAGAGCGTGCGTCCGGACGCACGCTCTACCTCGGCAGGTGGAGGCGGCTCGCCTCGTCCTGCTCCGCCAGGCCGTCCTCGATCAGGCCGGCGATCGCGCGGTCGAGCTGCGCCGGGTCGTGCCACAGGGAGGCGAGAAGGGCCCGGTCCACGGGCTCGGCCGCCTGCCGGAGCTCGGCCATGACCCGGCCGCGCGCCTGCCGGTCGGTACCGGCCCAGGCCTGGGTACGACGCCGGTCGGCGTGCGCGTCCGGCGGTGAGCCCGCGCGTCGCCACGCACACAGCCCCGCGACCGGGCAGGCACCGCACTTCGGCGCCTTCGCGGTGCAGACCAGTGCGCCCAGCTCCATCGACGCGGCGGCCCAGCGGGCAGCCTCGGAGTCGTCGGGCGGCGCGAGCGCGGTCGCCAGGGCACGTTCGGCCGCCGTGTACGACGGCGCGGGTAGGGCAGTCCCCCCGACCGCCCGTGCGAGCACCCGGCGCACGTTCGTGTCCACCACCACCGACCGCTTCCCGTACGCGAACGCCAGGACCGCGGCGGCCGTGTACTCGCCGACGCCGGGCAGTGCGCGCAGCTCCTCCTCGGTGCGCGGTACGACGCCGTCGTGTCGTTCGACGATCGCCTTGGCGCACTCCTGCAGCCGCAGCGCGCGGCGCGGGTAGCCGAGCCGGCCCCAGGCGCGCAGCACGTCGGCGGTCGGCGCCTCCGCGAGGTCCGCGGGTGTCGGCCACTGCTCCAGCCACGCGTGCCAGGCGGGTTCGACGCGCACGACGGGGGTCTGCTGAAGCATCACCTCGCTGACGAGCACACCCCACGGCGTCCGGTCGGGTGCGCGCCAGGGCAGATCGCGCGCGGCGCCGTCGAACCACTGCACGACGCCGGAGCGCACCTCGGTACGCCGTGTTGCTTCCCGTGCTGTCACGGTGTCTCATCCTGCCGCACCGGTGCGCTCGGCCGAAGCCGGGCACTGCCCGCGCCGTGCCGCACCGGACCCACACAAAGCCAGTGAATCAGGACACGTGACCGACTCGGCGGCGCGGCTGCCGCCGAGGCGGTGCGCGACGTCGTATTTTGGTGGCTGCGGGGTGTCAACGCACGTCAGACGGTTTCTCCAGGACTCAGCGAGAGGTTCAGCAGGTGGTCAGTACGCCGGATCGAGCCGAGCGCACCCAGGGGCATGGCGGGGAACAGGCACCCGTCGCCGGACGCCCGCGCCGGTTCGGGCGCGTGATCGCGGTGCTGGCCGTCCTGGTGGTCGGCGGTGTCGGCGCGGCCGTCACCTGGCCCCGGTCCGAGGCGCCTATCGTCTCGGCCAAGGAGAACCCGCCGGCTCCCGTGGACCCGAACGCCGCGGCGGCGCCGTGCGCGCCCGAGGACCTCGACCTGGGCCTCGCCGCGGACCGCGTCGCCGTCACGCCCGGCGTGCGAGTCGGGTTCACGGTCTCCCTGCGGAACGAGGGAGAGGTGCAGTGCCTGGTCGACGCCTCCCGGCACAACCTCGCCGTCACCGTCTACGAGGGCGAGGTGGGCGAGCCGACGGCGGAGCGTGCGTGGTCGTCGGCCGACTGCGTCGACGAGGAGGAGCGGCTCCTCCTCCTCGGCCCCGGCGACGTCGACGTCACTGACGTGAGCTGGTCGGACTCCCGGTCGGTGCCCGGCTGCGAGCCCGGTCAGCCCAAGCTGTCCGCCGGCCAGTACACGGCCCAGGTCACGCTCGAGGGCGCCGAGGGCGCCTCCAGCGATGTCATCCAGCTGACGTACACGGTGCCGGAGCCGAGCAGGTCGCCGTCGCCGTCGGGCAGCCCGTCCGCCAGCTCGTCCGGGAAGGCCTCGGCCGACCCGAGCGCGTCACCCGACCCGAGCGGTGCGGCCGACAAGAAGCCCTGACGCCGCTACCGGCCGGCGCCGGTGGCGGGTGCAGTCAGACGTACCGCTCGAGGATGCTGGACTCCGCGAGCCGGGACAGGCCCTCGCGGATGGTCCGGGCACGCTGTTCGCCGACACCGTCGACCGACATGAGGTCGTCCACGCTCGCGGCGAGGAGCTTCTGCAAGCTGCTGAAGTGGCCGACGAGCAGCTCGATGGTGGTGTTCGGCAGTCGCGGCACCTTGGACAGGAGCCGGTAGCCGTGCGGCGCCACTGCCGCGTCGAGCGCGTCCCCGCCGCCGGGCAGGTCAAGGATCCGGCCGATCTGCCCCATGTCGAGCAGCTGTTGCGACGTGAGCGCGGAGAGCTCGGCCTGCACGTCGGCGAGCGTGCGGTCCTTGCGGCCCAGCACGTAGTCCCGGATCACGAACTCGCGGTCCGAGCCGACGTCGCCGATCAGCTCGTCGAGCTGCAGCGCCAGCAGGCGGCCGTCCACCCCGAGCTCGATGACGTAGCCCGCGATCTCGTCGGAGATGCGGCCGACCATCTCGAGGCGCTGCACCACCGAGCAGACGTCACGCACCGTGACCAGGTCTTCGATCTCCAGCGCGGACAGCGTGCCCGACACCTCGTCGAGGCGGGCGCGGTACCGCTCGAGCGTCGCCAGGGCCTGGTTGGCGCGGCCGAGGATCGTGTCCGAGTCCTCCAGCACGTGCCGCTGCCCGCCCACGTAGAGGGCGACGATCCGCATGGACTGGCTCACGGAGATGATGGGGAAGCCGGTCTGCTTGGCGACCCGCTCGGCCGTGCGGTGCCGCGTGCCGGACTCCGTGGTCTCGATGGTCGGGTCGGGCAGCAGCTGCACAGCGGCCTTCCGGATACGGGTGGCAGCCCGGTCGAGCACCACCGCACCGTCCATCTTGGACAGCTCACGCAGGCGCGTGGCGGAGAAGTCGACGTCGAGCGCGAAGCCGCCCGAGCAGATCTGTTCGACCGTCGGGTCGAGGCCCAGGACGATGAGCGCGCCGGTACGGCCGCGCAGGATGCGCTCGAGCCCGTCGCGGAGTTCGGTCCCGGGCGCGACAGCGGCCAAGGTCTCCCGGAGCAGCTCGTCAGGGTGCGAGGAGGTCATGGCCACGAAGAAATCCTACGCTGTGCGCTGGGTCACAAGCAGTTCGTTTCACGAAGCGGTCAATCGTCGTCCACTGCGCGGAGTGATCTGCCGCCCGCCGACCTGCCGGTCGACCCGCCCGCCGACTGGGCCCACTCCACGGCGTCGCGGATGTGCGAGGCCTCGACCAGCTTGAGTCCTTCGGGCACCTTGACCCCGGTCCCGTGCGGCACGACGGCGTGCGCGAAGCCCAGGCGTGCGGCCTCGCCCAGCCGGCGGTCCAGGCCGGCGACCGGGCGCAGGTCGCCCGCCAGGCCGACCTCGCCGATGGCCACCGTGGCACCCGGCAGCGGCCGGCCGTCGCGTGCGGACACGAGCGCCAGCGCGGCCGCGAGGTCCGAGGCAGGCTCGGTGATCCGGGCGCCGCCCACGGTCGACGCGTAGACGTCCTGGTCGGCCAGGCGGAGGCCGCCGTGGCGCTGGAGCACGGCGAGGATCATGGCGAGCCTGCTGGAGTCGACGCCGCTCGTCGCGCGGCGCGGGTTGCTCAGCGGGCTCGGGGCCACGAGCCCCTGCACCTCGACGGCGAGCGGACGCCGTCCCTCCAGCGTGACCGTGATGCAGGACCCGGCGACCCCCGAGCCCGCGTGCGACAGGAAGAGTCCGGACGGGTCGGGCAGCCCGACGATCCCGTTCTCCGAGAGGTCGAAGCAGCCGACCTCGTCGGTCGGGCCGTACCGGTTCTTCACCGCGCGGATCATGCGCAGGCGCGAGTGCCGGTCGCCCTCGAACTGGCACACCACGTCGACCAGGTGCTCGAGTGTGCGCGGACCGGCGACGGAGCCGTCCTTGGTCACGTGGCCGACGAGGATCGTGGGCATCTGCCGTTCCTTCGCCACGGCGATCAGCGCTGCGGCGACCTCCCGCACCTGCGACACGCCGCCCGGTGCGCCGTCCACCTGCCCGGACGCGATGGTCTGCACCGAGTCGACGATGAGCATGTCGGGCTGGTTCACCTCCAGGTGGCCGAGCACCGTCCCCAGGTCGGTCTCCGCCGCGAGCAGCAGCGTGGCCGACAGCGCACCGATGCGCTCGGCCCGCAGCCGGACCTGGCCTGCGGACTCCTCACCCGTCACGTACAGCACGGTGCGGGGCGACTCGAACCCGTTGGGTCCGAGGACGCCGTCTGCCACGTTGCTCGCGACGTCGAGCAGCAGGGTCGACTTGCCCACACCCGGTTCACCCGCGAGCAGGATCACCGCGCCCGGGACCAGCCCGCCACCGAGCACCCGGTCGAACTCCCCGATGCCGGTCGGGTTGGCGCGTGCCGACTCCACGTCGATGTCCGCGATGGGCCGGGCGGGCTCGCGGGAGGGCGACACGGCGGCCGTGCGCGGCCCGGACGGCGCGGGCCCTTCCTCGCTCACGGTGCCCCACGCCTGGCACTCCCCGCAGCGGCCGGCCCACTTGACGGTGGTCCAGCCACACTCGGTGCAGCGGTACGCGGGCCGTGCCCGCTTGGAGGTCGATGAGGTCACGTGCGCCACCGTACGTGCCGCCACTGACAGTGGTGCCGGCGGGGACACAGAGGGCGATTCCGACGGGGCTGCTGACAGTGACGACGTCCGGCATCAGGTATTTTTCGACCATGCCGACCTCCGAAGGGCGCTTGGCGCGCCACGACGGATCGCGCACCGACCCCCACCGCTCCGCGTCCCGCTCCGGCCCGTCCGGCCCGCGCCGTCCGACGGCCCGGACCGCCGGCCTGACGGTGGCCTTCGCCGCCGCGCTGGGCACCTGGCTCGTCTGGTGGGCGATGGTCACCACGTGGCCCGGACAGCGTGTCGAGGAGCGGGTCTTCGTCACGGCCGACCGGTTCCAGGACGTCGTCAACCACCTGGTGGAGCCGGTGCTGCTCCTCGGTTCGCCGCCCTGGCTCGTGACCGGGTTCCTGGTGGCGTGCGGGACCGGCCTGCTGCGCCGGAGACCGACAGCCGCCGGCCTGGCCGCCGTCGTGATCGTGGGGTCGAACCTGACCACCCAGGTGATCAAGGACGGGGTGTTCTACCGCACTGGCCTCGTCGGCGAGTGGAACCGGGACATCAACACCCTGCCGAGCGGCCACGTCACGGTGGTGGCAGCGGCCTGGGCGGCGCTCCTGCTGGTCGTCCCACGCAGCCGGCGGCCGGCGACCGCGCTCGCCGGCGCCGCCGCGACCTGCGCCATGAGCCTGGCGACGGTCGCGGACCGCTGGCACCGCCCGTCCGACGTCGTCGCGGCGGTGCTCGTCGTGGTGGCGTGGACCTCGCTGGTGTGCGCCTTCGCACCGACCGGGTGGGCGGGCCCGGACGACGTCGGCACGGCCGGGGGCGGCGTCGGCGCGGCGCTGCCGGTGATCGCGCTCCTCGGGACCGTCGCCGTGCCGATGGCGGTGCTCTCCGTCCTGGCGGCCGTGGCGACCGAGGGCCGCTTCGGGGCCGCGGCTCCGTGGGACGACGGCCTGACCGCCTACCTCGGAGGACTTCTCGCGGTGTGCGCGATCTCGGCGTTCGGGTTCGCCGTGCTGCTCTGGGTGTGCCGGACGGCGGCAGGGAGCCGTCGGGCCTGACCGGACGCTCGTCCAACACCGGGCGTGCCTCCGCCCGAATGTCAGTGCCCCGACATAAGGTTTCGGCTGAGCCACCGTGACGCACCCGGTGGACAGAGCACGGGGGAGCAAGGACATGACCGACCAGCGCGCGAACTCACCGCGCACCGGCGCGACCGCGTCGGTGGCCGCGAGGAAGGCATCGCCCGCCGTGTACCGCAGGCGACGGCTCGTGGTGGTCGTCGGCCTGCTCGTCATCGGGCTCATCCTGGTGCTCGTGGCCGGCTTCGTGTGGCCGGGCTTCTGGCGCAGCGAGGCGACGCCGCAGCCGGTACCCACGGTGACGGTCACCGCCGCCGTACCGACCCCAACGGTCAAGGCGATGGAGCGCAGCGGCGAGGAGACCGCCTTCCAGAAGGCGCTCCCGTCCGCGGTGCTCCAGTTCGCGCTCGGCTCGCTCACCGAGGCGAAGGAGCCAAAGGGCGATGGCGCGCTCGAGGCCTGGAACGCCGAGTACGCCGACGGCGACACGGGTGAGGTGGCGCTCCTGGCGGGCCAGTGGGCGACGGAGGACGAGGCGGCCACCGCGGCCGCCGCCTGGACCAGGTCGGCGGGCGAGCCCGAGAGCGAGGGCGACGTGAAGGTCGGCAAGAAGGTCGTCGGGCAGTACGCGATAGTGCCGGCGAAGCGTGGCAAGGCCGTCGTCGTCTGGCAGAACGGGACCGTGGTGCTGCGGGCGTCCGGTCCGGCCGACACGATGGAGGACTTCTACGCGGCGTTCCCCCTGTGAGCGAGCAGGGGAGAATGGCCTCGTGAACCAGCGACTTGCAGTGCTCGGGGCGGGGAACATGGGCGAGGCGGTGCTCGCGGGTGCGCTGTCCGCGGGCTGGGCGCCGGCCGACGCCGTGGCCACCGTGCGTACCGAGGCCAGGGCCCAGCACCTGCGCGAGACCTACCAGGTCGCCACGACCAGCGACAACGTGGCGGCGGTCCGGGGTGCGGGTCTGGTGCTCGTGGGTGTGAAGCCGAAGGACGTCGGCGCCCTGCTCGACGAGATAGCGCACGGGATAGAGCCCGGCGCCGTGGTGGTCACGGTCGCTGCCGGCCACCCGGCTGCGTTCTACGAGCAGCGGCTGCCCGCAGGTACCCCCGTGGTGCGGACGGTGCCCAACACCCCCGCGGCGATCGGTGCGGGCATCACGGCGATCGCGCCCGGCGCCGCCGCGACGGAGGCCCATCTGCAGGCGGTCGAGCACCTGTTCGCCGGCACGGGTGCCGTCGTGCGCGCGGCGGAGAAGGATCTCGACGCCGTGTCGGCCATCTCGGGATCCGGCCCCGCGTACGTCTTCTACGTCGCCGACGCCCTCGCCGAGGCAGGCGTCCTGCTGGGCCTGACGCGTGACGTCGCGCGCCGCCTCGCGGTCCAGACCCTGCTCGGCGCGTCCCGCCTCATGGACGAGTCGGGGGAGCACCCGGTGCTCCTGCGGGAGAAGGTCACCTCGCCGGGCGGCACCACCGCTGCGGCCCTCCGCGCCCTGGACGACGGCGGTGTGCGCGCCTCGTTCCTGACCGCGGCGACCGCCGCGCGTGACCGCGCCCGCGAGCTGGGTGGATGATCCTCCCGTGACCATCTCACGACCCGCGGTGGCGCGACCGCCGGCAATGGCCGACGTCGCGGCGCTCGCCGGCGTGTCCCACCAGACAGTCTCCCGTGTGCTCAACGGGCACCGGAGCGTGCGCCCGGCGACGCGGGAGAAGGTGCTGGCGGCGATCGCCGAGCTCGGATACCGCCGCAACAGCGCGGCGCGGGCCCTGGTCACCGCGCGCTCGGACACCGTCGGTGTGGTGACCACCGGGTCCCCGCTGTTCGGCCCGTCGAGCACGCTGATCGCGGTCGAGGAGGCAGCACGCGAGCAGGGCTGGTACGTCAGTGTCGCGACGCTGCGCCGGTACGACGCCGCGACCATGCACAACGCCATGGAGCACTTCATGGACCAGGCGGTCGAGGGCATCGTCGTCATCGCGCCGCACACCGACGTGGCCGACGCGGTGGAGTCCTTCCGCGCCCCCGTGCCGGTGGTCCTCATCGCCGCCAGGGAGCTGGATCCGGATGTGCCGACGATCCCGCTGGCGGTGGACCAGCGGGCCGGGGCCCGGCTCGCCGTCGAGCACCTGATCGAGCTGGGGCACAAGCGCATCCTGCACGTCGCGGGTCCGCCGGACTGGCTGGACGCCGTCGAGCGTGAGGAGGCCTGGCGGGCCGCCCTGACCGAGCACGGTCTGCCGGTGCCCGAGCCCGTGATCGCGGGCTGGAGCGCGGACCGTGGCTACATGGTGGGCCTGGACCTGGCGCAGCGGGTCAAGGCAGGAACCGGCCCGACGGCGGTCTTCGCCGCCAACGACCAGCTCGCCCTCGGCCTGCTGCGGGCGTTCTGGGAGTGCGGCGTCTCCGTGCCCGACGACGTCTCGGTGGTGGGCTTCGACGACGTCGACGGCTCCGGCCACTTCATCCCGCCCCTGACCACCGTGCGCCAGCCGTTCGTCGACCTGGGCCGGCGGAGCGTCGCGCTGCTCCTCGCGGCGATGGACGGCGCCAAGCCCGCGGCAGAGCTGATCGCACCAGAGCTCGTCGTGCGCAGGAGCGCGGCGGCTCCGCGCGCGTAAGGGCACGGCGCCCCAGGGAGAGACCGGGGGCGCGTGCGGTCGCGCGGAATCTGACGTCTAGAACTGGACGTGCGCGGACGAAATCGTTTGGACCGGACCCCAAAGTTGCGGTTGCGCAACGTCGTCGGCCCACCGCTGAGTGAGGCGTTGACACGTCCGCAGCGCAGTGGCAGAGTCACCGCGCACGAGGATGTTTACGTTCACATTCCGTCGTGGAGCAACATTGTTGCCCGACGCGTGCCAAGGACATTGACGTCCAGGTGAGTCCGGACGCTGCTGTCCGGGGAAAGGGGTGCCGCCCGTGCCAGGCAGCCGCCCATTGGCGCCAGATCGTCGCCAACCTCTGCTAGGTCGCCGTCGTTCCCCGAGTCTCCGCGTGTCCGCGGCAGGCTGGAGCTTCGTCGCGCCGTTCCTTGTCGTGTTCGCGCTGATGATCGTGACCCCGCTGGTCTACTCCATGTACCTGAGCCTGTTCCGCAACCAGCTCATGGGCGGTACGACCTTCGCGGGGCTCGACAACTACGTGACCGCGTTCTCCGACCCCAAGCTCTGGGACGGCGCCGGCCGCGTCGGGCTGTTCCTCCTGGTCCAGGTCCCGATCATGCTGGCGCTCTCGCTGATCGCGGCGCTCGCGATCGACAGCGGCCGCCTGCACGGCAAGGAGATCTTCCGGGTCGCGCTGTTCCTGCCGTACGCGGTGCCCGGCGTCGTCGCGGTGCTGATGTGGGGCTTCATGTACGACGACCGCCTCGGCCTCACCGGGAGCGTCAACGACCTGGTGGGCTTCGCCCTCATCGACCCGTACACGAAGCAGTGGATCCTCACGGCGATCGGCAACATCGTGACGTGGGAGTTCGTGGGCTACAACATGCTGATCCTGTACGCGGCGCTCAAGACGGTGCCCACAGAGGTCTACGAGGCCGCCGCCATCGACGGAGCGGGCCAGTTCCGCATCGTGCAGGCGATCAAGCTGCCGGCGGTCCGGGGGGCGCTCGTCATCGCGACGATCTTCTCGATCCTTGGCAGCTTCCAGCTCTTCAACGAGCCGACCATCCTCAAGGAGATCCAGCCCGCACTGATCTCGTCGTACTACACACCCAACATCTACGCGTACAACCTGAGCTTCGAGGGCAACCAGGTGAGCTACGCGGCAACCGTCGCGATCGTGATGGGCGTCGTGACGGCGATCATCGCGTACGTCGTGCAGCTTCGTGGGACACGGAGGGACGTGTGATGGCCGGCTACTCCTACCTTCGGCCGCGCAGGTCGGTCACGCTGACGGTCCTGCTGGGGGTGCTGCTCGTCTACTCGGTGCTGCCGCTGGCGTGGATGCTCTTCAGCATCACCAAGACGCAGCCCGAGCTGCTCAGCTCGTTCGGCCTCTGGTTCTCGGGTCCGTTCGCGCTGTTCGACAACCTGCAGCAGGTCGTGACCCACGACGACGGTGTGTTCCTCAAGTGGTTCGGGAACACGCTGGTCTACGTGGTCGTCGGCGCCGGCGGCGCGACGATCCTCGCGACGGCGGCCGGATACGGCCTGGCCAAGTACCGGTTCCGCGGCCGCAACGCGGTGTTCGCGACGATCCTCGGGTCGATAGCCGTGCCGGGCACCGCCCTCGCCGTGCCCACATTCCTGCTGTTCAGCCAGTGGGGCCTCACCAACACCATGTGGGCGATCATCCTGCCCTCGCTGGTCTCACCGTTCGGCCTCTACCTCATGTGGGTGTTCGCCGCGGAGGCGGTGCCAACGGAGATCCTGGAGGCCGCTCGGGTCGACGGCGCGGGTGAGTGGCGCACCTTCTTCACGATCTCGCTCCGCCTGCTCGCGCCGGGCATCGTGACGGTGGCGCTGTTCGCGATCGTCGCCACCTGGAACAACTACTTCCTGCCCCTGATCATGCTCAACGACCCGGACCTGTACCCCCTGACGCTCGGCCTGTACCAGTGGCTGGCCGATGCGTCGGGTATCGGGGCCCAGCCGGTGTTCAACCTGGTCATCACCGGTTCGTTCCTGACGATCGTGCCGATCGTGATCGTGTTCCTGGTGCTCCAGCGGTACTGGCAGTCGGGCTTGAGCGCTGGCGGCGTGAAGGCATGACCGATGTGCCGGAAACATCGAAAGACCTGAACTACGACGACGTGGAAGAAGGAAGACCATGACCATCACCCGCAACCGACGTGTCGCGCTCGGGGCCCTGGCCACCCTGCTGGCCGCTTCTCTCACCGCCTGCTCGGGCGGCGAGGAAGGCGGCGGTGGTGGTGGCGGGAGCGAGGGCGCCAGCGCCGAGGAGATCGAGGCAGCGCTCCAGGAGGGCGGCAGCGTCACCTACTGGACGTGGACCCCGCAGGCCGAGAAGCAGATCGAGGAGTTCGAGAAGGCGTACCCCGAGGTCGACGTGAAGCTCGTCGACACGGTCGGGGCCGGCGAGGCCAACACCAAGCTGCAGAACGCCATCGCCGCGGGCAAGGGCGTGCCCGACGTCGTCCAGATCGAGTACCAGTCCGTCCCGCAGTTCCAGCTCCCCGGCCAGCTGACCGACCTCACCGCGTACGGGTTCGACGAGCTCGAGAGCCTGTACACGGCGTCGACCTGGGGTTCGGTGTCGCAGAACGGCGGGATCTGGGGCCTGCCGCAGGACTCCGGCCCCATGGCGTTCTTCTACAACCAGGAGGTGTTCGACGAGGCCGGTGTCGAGGTCCCCACCACCTGGGACGAGTACATCGAGGTCGCGCGGGCCATCAAGGCGGACAACCCCGACCGCTGCCTGGCCAACGACTCCGGTGACCCGGGCTTCACGACCAGCATGATCTGGCAGGCCGGCGGCACCCCGTTCCAGAACGACGGCGAGAACGTCACCATCGACCTGGCCGACGAGGGCACCACCCGGTTCGCCGAGATGTACCAGCCGCTCATCGACGACGAGCTGATCTGCCAGCTGCCCGGCTGGAGCGACGAGTGGTACCAGGCGCTGGGCGACGGCACCATCGCGTCGGTCGCGCTCGGCGCGTGGATGCCCGGCATCCTCGAGGACGGCGTGCCCGACGGCAAGGGCAAGTGGCGCGTGGCCCCCATGCCGACGTACGACGGGACCCCGACCAACGCCGAGAACGGCGGCAGCACGGAGTCCGTCCCCGAGGCGTCGGAGAACAAGCTGCTCGCCGCAGGGTTCCTGAAGTGGCTCAACTCGAGCGACGAGTCGATCAAGGCCTTCATGGAGACCGGTGGCTTCCCTGCGACCGTCGAGCACCTCGAGTCCGAGGAGTTCCTGGGCTACGAGTCCGAGTACTTCGGCGGGCAGAAGATCAACGAGGTGCTCGGCGCCGGTGCTGCCGACGTCAACGAGGGCTGGCAGTACCTGCCGTGGCAGTCGTACGCGAACAGCATCTTCGCGGACACGGTGGGCCAGGCCTGGCTCGACAAGTCGTCGCTCCTCGACGGGCTGGCCGCCTGGCAGGAGGAGAACGTCTCCTACGGCACCGGGCAGGGATTCACGGTGAACGGCTGACGCCACCGGCGTCGGACACACCGAAGTTCTGAGCGGGCGGGGATCCCGGCAACGGGATCCCCGCTCTGCGAGACCGCACCACCGCACCGCCCTGCACTACCCCCGATCCCTGCACTGCGATGAAGGAGTGTGGTACCCGTGAGGCGTCTTTATGCTGCCCTCGCCGCCCTGGCCTGCGTACTGGCGACCGCTGTCGGCGCGGTCTCCGCCCAGGCCCAGCCCGAGACGGTCGTCAACGCGACCCAGTTCACCGACACGTCGGGCAACCCGCTGCACGCCCACGGCGGCGGTGTGGTCAAGGTCGGTCAGTACTACTACTGGTTCGGCGAGAACCGGAACGCGGACAACACGTTCCGGTACGTCTCCGCGTACCGGTCGACGGACCTCGTCCACTGGGAGTTCCGTAACCACGTGCTCACCGAGGCGAGCCACCCGGAGCTCGGCATGGCCAACATCGAGCGACCCAAGGTGATGTACAACCAGGCCACGGGCAAGTTCGTGATGTGGATGCACAAGGAGAACGGCACCGACTACTCGGAGGCCCGGGCAGCGGTCGCCGTGAGCGACACCGTGGACGGCCACTACACCTACCAGCGCAGCTTCCGGCCGCTCGGGCACATGTCAAGGGACATCGGTGTCTTCGTCGACACGAACGGCGACGGCTACATGTACTCGGCCGCCAACGAGAACTACGACCTGCACATCTACCGCCTCACCAGCGACTACACGGACATTGCCAGCCTGGTCGCCAACCCGTGGCCGGGCGGTCACCGCGAGGCACCGGCACTGTTCAAGCGGGGCAGCACGTACTTCATGCTGACCTCCGGCGCCACGGGCTGGAACCCGAACCAGCAGAAGTACGCGACGACCAGCAACCTGGCGTCCGGCTGGTCGGCGATGCAGAACGCCGGTGACGCCACCGCGTACGGCTCGCAGACCACGTTCGTCCTGCCGGTGCAGGGCACGTCCGGCACGTCCTACCTGTACATGGGTGACCGCTGGGGCAACTCGATAGGCACCAACGTCAACGGCTCCCGGTACGTGTGGGCGCCGATCACCTTCCCGACGTCGACCTCCATGTCGTTCGGCTACTTCCCGGAGCTCTCGATAGACGCGGCGGCGGGCACGATCACCGGGCAGGGCGGTCCGTTCGAGTCGCTCACCGCACGGCACTCCGGCAAGTGCGCCGACGTGACGAGCCAGTCGTACGCCGCGGGTGCCGAGATCAAGCAGTACGACTGCAACAGCGGGGGCAACCAGCGCTTCTGGTTCCGGAGTGCGGGCAGCGGCTACTACAACCTCGTGGCCCGGCACAGCGCGCTGTGCGTGCAGGAGAACGCCACGACGGTGACCCAGCAGGGCTGCGGCACGGGGACGAACCAGCAGTGGTCGGTGGTCGCGGCGTCGGGCAGCTATGTGACGATCCGGTCGCGCGCGACCGGCGAGTGCCTGGACGTCAACGGCGGCTCGACCGCGAACGGTGCGGCACTGATCACGTACACCTGCAACGGTGCGAACAACCAGCAGTGGACCCGCGGCTGACGGCGCACCGGTCCTGAAGCCTGTTCCGAGATAACGTGGGGCGCCGAACCGGGCACGGTTCGGCGCCCCAGGTCGTTCTCAAGACGGACCTGTCCTTACCCGGTTGTCGTAACGTATCGTGTGAGCGCTAACATCGCCGTGGGCGGTCAGGCCACGGCTTACCGTGACGGTCGACCGACGGCTACACGAACGACGCCACGCGACGATGCGGGCAGGACGGAGCGGCCCACGATGGTGGAGCGGCAGGACGAAGGAGTGGAACGGCTCGCCGGCCTCCGGGAGGCGATCGAGCAGGGGCGGACCGCTCTCGGCATCGAGCTCGGCTCCACCAGGATCAAGGCATGCCTCGTCGGGCCGGCGGGCGTGCCGCTCGCGAGCGGCAGCCACGACTGGGAGAACCAGCTCGTCGACGGCGTGTGGACCTACTCGCTGGACGCCGTGTGGTCGGGTCTGCAGGAGTCGGTGACAGCGCTGTTGTCCGACGTCGAGCGGCAGTACGGCGTGCGGCTCACCACCGTCGGCGCACTGGGCGTCTCGGCGATGATGCACGGCTACCTCGCGTTCGACGAGGCCGACGAGCTGCTCGTGCCGTTCCGGACCTGGCGCAACACCAGCACCGAACGCGCAGCTACCGAGCTGACCGGCCTGTTCGGATACAACATCCCGCAGCGCTGGTCGGTCGCCCACCTGTACCAGGCGATCCTCGACGACGAGCCGCACGTGGCGCAGGTGCGGCACTTCACCACGCTGGCCGGCTACGTGCACTGGCGCCTGACCGGGCAGCAGGTCCTCGGCGTCGGCGATGCCTCCGGCATGTTCCCGATCGACCCCGCGACCAAGGACTACGACCAGCGGATGCTGGCCCAGCTCGACGAGCTGGTGGGCGACCGCGGCCCGGGCCTCGGCATCACCGAGCTGCTGCCCCGCGTCCTCCCCGCCGGAGCCGACGCGGGCGCGCTGACCCCGGAGGGCGCAGCGCTGCTGGACCCCACGGGAACGCTGCGGCCCGGGATCCCTCTGTGCCCGCCCGAGGGCGACGCAGGGACCGGCATGGTCGCCACCAACTCCGTGGCGCCCCGCACGGGCAACGTGAGCGCCGGGACCAGCATCTTCGCGATGGTCGTCCTGGAGAAGCCGCTGGAGCGCGTGCACGAGGAGCTGGATCTCGTGACCACCCCGGCCGGCGACCTCGTCGCGATGGTGCACTGCAACAACGGGGCCAGTGAGCTCGGCGCCTGGGCCGAGCTGTTCGGCCAGTTCGCCACGGCTCTCGGGCAGCCTGCCGCCCCGGACGCCGTGTTCGGGGCGCTGCTGCGGTCCGCCCTGGACGGCGACGCCGACGGCGGCGGCCTGCTCGCCTACAACTACCTGTCCGGCGAGCCCATCACCGGCCTCGAGGCCGGCCGCCCGCTGTTCACGCGTACGCCCGACAGCCGGCTCACCCTCGGCAACTTCGCGCGCACGCAGGTCTACAGCGTGTTCGGCACCCTGAGCCTCGGCATGCGCGTGCTGGACGAGGAGCAGGTGGGGCTGGACTCCATGTTCGCGCACGGCGGCCTGTTCCGGACCGAGGGGGTGGCTCAGCGCCTGCTGGCCGCCGCGCTCGGCGCGCCGGTGGCCGTGGGGCATACGGCGGGCGAGGGCGGTGCCTGGGGCATCGCGGTGCTCGCCGCGTACCGGGCGTCCGCGCACGGTGCGGCCGCCCCCGAGCAGAGCCTTGGCGCCTACCTCGGCGCCGAGGTCTTCGCGGACGCCGCGCTCGACGTCGTCGAGCCGGATGCCGACGACGTGGCGGGCTTCTCCGCCTACCTGGAGCGCTACAGCGCGGGCCTCGCGATCGAGCGCGCCGCCGTCGAGACGCTCCGGACCCGAGACACGACGCAGGAGAGCGACCGATGAGCAAGGCACTGACCGACTACTCGCAGGCAGTCCAGGAAGAGGTGGCGCGCGTCCGCGTGGTCGTCTCCGACCTGCACGCCGAGCTGCCGCGCTGGGACCTCGTGGTCTGGACGGCGGGCAACGTGTCGCAGCGCGTGCCGAACCCCGACGTGCCGGACGGCAGCGCCGACCTGTTCGTCATCAAGCCCTCCGGCGTCTCCTACGACGACCTCACCCCCGCAGGCATGGTCGTGTGCGACCTCGAGGGCAACCTCGTGGACGGGACGCGATCGCCGTCGTCGGACACCGCAGCGCACGCCTACGTGTACCAGCACATGGCCGAGGTGGGGGGTGTGGTGCACACGCACTCGACGTACGCGACCGCCTGGGCCGCGCGCGGCGAGGAGGTGCCCTGCGTGCTCACGATGATGGCCGACGAGTTCGGCGGCCCCGTGCCGATCGGGCCGTTCGCGATCATCGGCGACGACTCGATCGGCCGGGGCATCGTGGAGACGCTCAGCGGCCACCGCAGCCCCGCCGTCCTGATGCGCAACCACGGGCCGTTCACCATCGGTCGCGACGCCAAGGCAGCCGTGAAGGCCGCCGTGATGGTCGAGGAGGTCGCCCGTACGGTGCACATCTCCCGCCAGCTCGGCGAGCCCGTCCCGATGGAACAGCAGCACATCGACTCTCTCTACGACCGCTACCAAAACGTTTACGGCCAGCCCGCGACGACGCCGTCGGGCACCACTGCGGCCGACACCAAGAACACGGAAGGACAGGCATGAGCACCAAGCCCTACGCGGACCGTGAGGTCTGGTTCCTCACCGGGAGCCAGGACCTCTACGGCGAGGAGACCCTCGCCCAGGTCGCCGAGCAGTCGCAGGAGGTGGCCCGGGCGCTGGACGCGTCGTCGGACGTGCCGGTCAAGGTGGTGTGGAAGCCGGTCCTCAAGGACTCGGTGGCGATCCGCCGCGCCATGCTGGACGCGAACGGCGACGACAAGGTTCTCGGCGTCGTCACCTGGATGCACACGTTCAGCCCCGCGAAGATGTGGATCGCGGGCCTGGACGCGCTGCGCAAGCCGCTGCTGCACCTGCACACGCAGGCCAATGTCGAGCTCCCCTGGGACGACATCGACATGGACTTCATGAACCTCAACCAGGCAGCGCACGGCGACCGTGAGTACGCGTACATCGCCACGCGGCTGGGCGTCGCGCGCACCACGGTGGTGGGGCACGTCTCCAACCCGGCCGTCACGCGCCGCGTGGGCACCTGGGTACGCGGCGCGGCGGGCTGGGCGGCGACGCACGAGCTCAAGCTCGTGCGCTTCGGCGACAACATGCGCAACGTCGCCGTGACCGAGGGCGACAAGACCGAGGCCGAGCTCCGGTTCGGCGTCTCGGTGAACACGCACGGCGTGAACGAGCTGGCCGCGGCGGTGGACGCCGTCGAGGAGGTCGCCATCGACAAGGTGGTGGCCGAGTACGAGGAGAAGTACGACGTCGCCCCCGAGCTCCGGGCCGGCGCCGAGCGGCACGACTCCCTGCGCTACGCCGCACGCCAGGAGATCGCGCTGGAGGGCTTCCTGGAGGCGGCCGGCGCCAAGGCGTTCACCACCAACTTCGAGGACCTGGGCACGCTCCGCCAGCTCCCCGGGCTCGCGGTGCAGCGCCTCATGGAGAAGGGCTACGGCTTCGGCGCCGAGGGCGACTGGAAGACGGCGGTGCTCGTCCGGGCCGCCAAGGTGATGGGGCTCGGCCTCCCCGGTGGCGCGAGCCTCATGGAGGACTACACCTACGACCTCACCCCCGGCTCCGAGCTGATCCTCGGCGCGCACATGCTGGAGGTCTGCCCCTCGCTGACCACCTCGACGCCGCGCATCGAGGTCCACCCGCTGGGTATCGGCGGCAAGGAGGACCCGGTGCGCATGGTCTTCTCGGCCGACGCCGTCGAGGGCGCCGTCGTCGTCTCGCTCGCCGACATGCGGGACCGGTTCCGCCTGACGGCCAACGTGGTCGACGTCGTCACCCCGCCGCACGACCTGCCGAAGCTGCCGGTCGCCCGCGCGATGTGGAAGCCGCGGCCCTCGTTCGACGTCTCCGCGGAGTCGTGGCTGACGGCGGGCGGCGCCCACCACACGGTCATGTCGACCGCCGCGGGCATCGAGGCGTTCGAGGTCTTCGCGAACATCGCGCGCACCGAGCTGCTCGTCATCGACGAGGACACGACGCGGCGCGGCTTCGCCGACCAGGTCCGCTGGAACCAGGTCTACTACCGCGTGGCCCAGGGCCTCTGACCCACTCGCTCCGCCACCCCCCCCGCACGAATTCCGTCGTGCGGGGGGGCGTCATCCCTCGGGCGGATCACACGGCGAGACCTGTCGTGATGTGCTGGACCGGACATACCAGCCGACATGCCAAGGAGACCGTGATGGACCTCAGTCTCGCCGAGGAGTACCTGCTGCTCGCGCTCGACGACACCTCCGGCCGGCCGCTGCTCAGCGGGCAGCACCTGCAGCTCGCCCTGGCCGGGGCATCGGTCGCGGACCTCACCCTGAGCGGTGCGCTCGAGGTGTCCGACGGCGCGGACGGTGGCCGGGCCGGCCGGTTCCGGGTGACGGGCCGCGCGACGCCGTCGGACCCGATGCAGCGCGAGGTGCTCGACCTGACGCACGACCGCAAACCCAAGGACGCCGTCCGGAAGGCGGGGCAGGGCAGCTTCGCCCGGAGGCTGCGCGACTCGCTGCAGCAGGGGCTGGCCGCCCGGGGCGTGCTGCGCGAGGAAGAGGTCAAGATCCTGGGGCTGTTCCCCAGCTCCACCTGGACCCCGCACGACCCGGCCCCGGAGACCGCCGTCCGCGAGCGGGTGCTGGCGGCCCTGACCGGGCGCGCGGACGCGGACGAGCGGACGGCGGCCCTGGTCTCGCTGCTGCTCGTGACCGACCTGATCCGCAAGGTCTTCCCCGACCAGGACCGCCGCTCGCTGAAGCGCCGCGCGAAGGAGATCACCGAGTCGGAGTGGGCCGGCGCCGCGGTCAAGCGAGCGATCGACGAGCTCAACGCGGCGATGGTCGCGGCGACGGTGGCGGCGACGGGGGCGGCCACGGCAGGCAGCTGACCCTCACGCCGGGTTCACGATCCGCCGAGGTCCACCACCGGCCAGCCGGCCTTCCAGCCCAGCCGGTGCAGGCCCAGCGTCGGGAAGTACGGGATCTCCTCGTTGGCGCCGTCGTAGTAGTGGTAGGCGAGGACGCCGTCGTGCACCGACTGGCCGCCGGGGCCGACCCTCGGACCGCTCGACTCCAGGAGCACGGTGCCCCCGCCGCCGACCATGTCGCGGCCCTCCTTGTCGAGGTACGGTCCGGTCACGTCGCGGGAGCGCCCGACGACCACCTTGTAGGTGCTGTCCGCCCCGGCGCAGCAGGCGTCGAACGAGACGTACAGGTAGTACCAGCCGCCCCGCTTCGCGATGTACGGGGCCTCCACGCGGTTGCCGGGCGCGAACCGGTCGACCAGGTGGACGGCGTTCTCCAGGGCGCCGGCCACGGGCTTGCCGCTGGGCCAGGAGATCTCGACCAGGAAGATGCCGTACCAGTGCGAGCCGATCGCCATGTACGGCGTGCCGTCCTTGCCGGTGACGATGCCGGCGTCTATCGCGTTGAACTCCTTGCCGTCCTCGATCGGGGCCGGGGAGGCGATGACGGGCCCCTGGTCCACCCACTCGTAGTCGGGGTCGTCCGGGTCGAGGGTGGTGTTCGTGGCGAGCGCCGTGACCGAGTTGTTGGTGCCGAAGCGGGACGCCGAGTAGTACAGGTAGTACGTGCCGTCGTGCTCGTAGACCTCGGGCGCCCAGAGGTTGTCCGGCAGGGCGCCGTCCGAGAAGTGCTCGTCGATCCAGGCCGGGATCTCGTCCCAGACGGTGCCCTCGTAGGCCCAGGTGGTGCCGCGGTCGTGCGACGACCACATCTGCACCGTGCCGCCGTTCTCGCGGTTCAGCAGGCCGGTCGAGTAGACCCACCAGGTGCCGTCGTCGTCGACGGTGAGAGCGGGGTCGTGGATCGGCGAGGTGTCGCCGACGACGGCGATCTCGTCGGGCTTGCCTCCGGACGCGCCGCCGGATGCTCCGGCCACCGCGCCGGACGCCGGAGCGCCGATCGCGATGGCCGCCGTGAGCGCGAGCGCGCCGAGCGCCGCGAGTGGTCTGCGTGGTGACATCTTTGTCCTCCGGTTTGGTCGGGTCCCGCTGCTGCGACGTGCACTTCTACAACGATGTAGAGTGTAGGGGAACACCCGCCCCGAGCACCATCGTCGAAAGGCCGCGCACCGATGCCGGTGAGGATGCAGGACGTGGCGCAGCGTGCCGGCGTCTCCGTCAAGACCGTCTCGAACGTGGTGAACGGCTACCCGCACATCCGCGACTCCACCCGTCGGCGCGTCGAGGAGGCGATCGACCAGCTCGGCTACCGGATGAACACCTCGGCCCGCGACCTGCGCACCCGGCGTACCGGCATGATCACGCTCAACGTGCCGGAGCTGTCGCTGCCGTACTTCGCCGAGCTCGCCGACTCGGTGATCCGTGCAGCCGACGAGCGCGGCTGGTCGGTGCTCATCGAGCAGACCGGCGCCGAGCGCGAGCGGGAGCTCGAGGTGCTCGCGGGGAACCGCCGTCACCGGGGCGACGGCGTGCTGTTCTCGCCCCTCGCGCTCGGCCCCGACGACCTCGACCGCTTCGACGTCGACTTCCCGCTCGTCGTGCTCGGTGAACGGGTGTTCGGGGCGCGTGCCGACCACGTGACCATGAACAACGTGGAGGGCGCCCGGGCCGCCACCGCACACCTCATCGCGTCGGGCCGGCGGCGCATCGCCGTCGTCGGCGCGCACGCGGGCGAGGTCATCGGCTCGGCGGCGCTGCGGCTTGCCGGTTACGAGCGGGCGCTCGCCGATGCGGGGATCCCGTTCGACCCGGAGCTCGTGGGCGAGGCGGGTCTCTGGCACCGCTCGACCGGCGCCGAGACGATGGCCCGGCTGCTCGACTCCGGCACCGCCATCGACGCGGTGTTCGCCCTGAACGACGCGATGGCGCTCGGCGCGCTGCACGCGCTGCACGAGCGGCGGATCGACATCCCCGGCGACATCGCGCTCATCGGGTTCGACGACGTCGACGACGTCCGCTACTCCGTGCCCCCCATCTCGTCCGTGGACCCGGGCCGCGACGAGATCGCGCGCACCGCCGTCGGCCTGCTGGTCGAGCGGATCACCGGCAGCGTCGCACCGTTCCGGCGCACGGTGCCCGACGCGCGGATCGTCGGCAGGGAGTCGACGGGCGATGCACAGGGCGACGGCGAGACGACGGTGGCGGTGCGGCCAGGCCGGGTGGAGGACATAGCGGTCAGCCCGCTGGCGATCGCCTGACGTCGTCCGGCCGGCTGATCCCGTCCATGCGGTTCAGCCGCTCGTCGGCCATCAGGCCGCTGAGCCACAGCGGCACCGCGATCCCGGCGAGCAGCCCGAGCAGGGGGACCACGTACGCCACGAGCCCGCACACGCCGAGCACGACCACCGCGCCCACCGCGGTGCCGGGGCCGAGCGCGGGGCTCAGCAGCAGGAAGCGCCAGGTGTCGAGGGCGGACCGGTCGTAGCGCAGCACCACCCGCGGCCAGTAGGCCAGCACCACCGCGCCCCAGGCGCCCACCAGGACGAGCCCCAGCTGCAGCGCCGCACGGCCGGGGCCGTCCAACTGCCCGAGCACGGCGACGTCGAGCAGCAGAGCCACGCCCCCGATCGTCAGCGGAGCGCCGAGCACGTTAGCGCGCCGCCAGCCCGCGAGCCACTCCCGCCAGAAGGGCCGCCAGGGGGCTTCGGCGGGATCGCCGTCGAGCAGCACCGCGCTCGCCGCCCGGACCGCGGGCCAGAGCCCCAGCACGACGCCGCCCGCGAGCGCGCCGAGCAGGACCAGCACGTTGACCTCGACCAGACGCGTGACCCGCCGGAGCACCCGCATGACGCCGCCGGTCCAGCCGACCTCGTCCACGGCGGACGTGTCGCGCGCCGGCTTGTCCGGCCTGAGCTCGCTCACCTGTCGTCCGCCTTCGTGCCGGTCACTACCCGGCCTGCGTCGTCCGTCGCTGTCAGGCACAGGGTGGCACGGTCGCGGACGGCGTCCCAGGCGGGGAAGACGACCGCGGTCCACCGCGGGGCGGAGGTCGGCGCGCCGGGGTGGCCCCAGGTGAACCGTCCCGCGCCGTGTGCACTCGCCCGGGTGATGCCGGTGAGTGCACCGTCCAGCACCTCGTCGAGCGTGCCGGTCCGGCCGTCCACCACCTTGGCGGTCGCGGCGCCGACGTCGAGCACCTCCCAGGTGCCGTCGAACACCGTGGGGGAGACGGGCCAGGTGGCGGCGTCGTCGTTCTCCCGGTCCGGACCCGCCCAGGGCTGCGGGGAGACCAGCGGCCAGCCGTCGTGGGTCCACACCAGCCGGCGTACCTGGACGCGATGCTCGGTCGGGGCGTCGGCGTCGCGCACGTGGTGGACCAGGAGCTGCCGCCCGGGTTCGGTGAGGACCGACGCGTGCCCCGGCGCGAGGAGGCCCGGGCCGCCGGCCAGCCGGTGGCTCGCCAGGACCGGCACGCCGACCTGCCACGGGTCGACGCCGGACGCCTCGCCCGCGGCAGCGCCCGCACCCTCGGTACCGGCAGCGCCGTCGGTCATCGCCCGCCCGCCCCGGTCGCGGAACGGCCCGGTGACGTCGTCGCCGACGGCGGCCCGCAGATGGTACGTCCCGGCCAGCGAGTCGTACGAGACCAGGAGCGCCCAGCCGCCGTCGGGCCGGGGGAGGACGAACGCGCCCTCGACGGCGCCGTCGGCGAGCCGGGGGCGCCGGGCCAGCAGCGTTCCCGGCGCTCCGCGCAGCGCACCCGGCTCGGGCGCGTCGACGACGAAGCCGGTGGCCGGGTCGACGGGCAGCGCGTAGACGCCCCCGAAGAACGAGCCGTAGACCAGCCACTGGCGCCCGCCGCCCTGCCTGCCGCCCTGCGCGGTGCGCGGCCGCTCGGTGACGAGGTTCGCGTCTATCGCGTTGGGGTGCCTGAAGCCGGCCCGGGCGGCCACGTGGTCGCTCGCGACGACCATCCCGCGGTCGGTCCACGGGCCTGACGGGTGCGGTGCGGTCGCGAGCCCGATCGCCGACCGGCGTGACCCGAACGTCGACGCCGAGTAGTACATGCGCCACTCGGCGGGCCCGGGCTCGCCCGCGCGGACGACCTCGGGCGCCCAGAGGCCCGCGGCCCGGGACCATGCAGCCGCCGGGCCGGGGACGCCGTCGAGCGCCCAGCCGTGCAGCTCCCAGCGCACCAGGTCGCGCGAGGTGCGCACCTGGACGCCGGCCCGGACGGGACCGTCCGACCGCGCGTCCGTGGAGAACATCCAGTACGTGCCGTCGTCGTCGCGGACGACCGTGGGGTCGTGGACGTGCCGCCCGCCCCACGTGGAGGTGGTCACGTCAGCCCTTGGTGCCGGTGAGCGCGACCGACTCGATGATCTGCCGCTGGAAGATCAGGAAGATCGCGAGGATCGGCAGCAGCGCGACGAACGAGGCAGCCATGATCAGCGGGTAGTCCCGCTGCGTCGCGTACTGCACGTTCATGTTGGCGATGACGACCTGGAGCGTCTGCCGCTCCGGCGTGTTCAGGTACAGGATCGGCGCCAGGTAGTCGTTCCAGACCATCATGAACCAGAGGATGAACTGGGCGGCCACTGCCGGGCGGATGATCGGGAAGATCAGCCGCCAGAAGATCTGCCAGAAGTTCGCGCCGTCGATCTTGGCCGCCTCGATGATCGAGTTCGGCACGTTCTCCAGGTACTGCCGCAGGAAGAAGATCACCAGGATGTTCCCGAAGATCGCCGGGACGATCAGCGGCAGGAGCGTGTCCACCCAGCCGATCCGCGAGAACATCACGAACTGCGGGATCATCAGGGTCGGGTACGGGATCATGATCCCGGTCAGCATGCCGATGAAGATGAGGTTCTTGAACGGCAGGCGCATCTTCGCGATGGCGAACGCCGCCATCGAGCAGGTGATCATCCCCAGGACGGTGACGGACGCCGCCACGATGAAGCTGTTCTGGAACCCGGTCAGGATGCTGGAGTCCTGCCACATCCGCACGTAGGTCTCCCACTGGGGCACCTCGGGGATCCACACGGGCGGCAGGGCGAAGACCTCGTTCTTGGTCTTCAGGGACGTCGAGACCATCCAGACCAGCGGGGCGACCATCACCACCGCTCCGACCGAGAGCAGGACGAAGACGAGCCAGTCGCCGATCCGGGTGCTCGTGGTCCGGCTCATCGGGTTGCGGCGCGTGGCCTCGCGGACGGGAGGCGTGAAGCCGAGGGTGTTGCGGCGCTGGGCCGTCGTCTGACTCATGATTCGTCCTCCTCAGTCGATGTCAAAGCTGTTGCGCCGGTTCAGGCGGAACTGGATCAGGGTGACGACGAGGATGAGCAGGCCCAGCACGATCGCCATCGCCGTCGCGTAGCCCATCTGCTGGTACTTGAACGCCTGCCGCCAGATGTGCCAGACGGCGGAGGCGGTGCTGTACTCCGGGCCGCCCGTCGGCGTCATGATGTTGACCTCGGTGAAGAGCTGCGCGCCGCCGATCACGTTGGTCACGACGAGGAAGAACGTCACCGGCCGGACCATGGGCAGCGTGATGCTGCGGAACCGCTGCCAGCCGTTGGCTCCGTCGAGCTGTGCGGCCTCGTAGAGCGAGCGCGGCACCGACTGGATGGCGGCCAGGTACAGGATCATCGAGAACCCCAGGCCCTTCCAGATCGCCATCAGGATGATCGCCGGCTTGGCCCAGAACGTGCTCGCCAGCCAGTTGGGACCGTCGATGCCCACGAGGGCCAGGGCCTGGTTGACCAGGCCGAAGTCACCGTTGTACGCCCACTGCCACAGGATGGCGATCGCCGCGAGCGACGAGATGACCGGCACGTAGTAGATGGTGCGGAACGCCGTCAGACCCACGATCTTGCGGTTCATGGCGACGGCAAGAGCCAGCGACACGGCAAGGCCGATCGGGATGCCGATCATGTAGAAGAACGTGTTGTAGATCGACTCGAGGAAGTTCGCGTCGCCGAAGAGCCGGACGTAGTTGTCGAGCCCGACGAACCGCATGACCCCGAGGCCGTTCCAGTTCGTCAGTGACGCGTACACCGCGAAGCACACGGGGTACAGCGTGAACAGCAGGTAGCCGATCACCGGGGCCGCGACGAAGGCGAGCGCCCAGCGGTTCTCGGACCGGTGCAGGCGCGAGGCCGAGCCAGCCATGAGGTTCCTCTCTGCAGTGCCTGGGGTCGTGACCCGTCGTCCCGACAAGCTCGGCCAACGGGTCACGACCCCAGGACGCGGGCTAGTTGCCGGCGCTCGCGGCCGCGGCCTGCTCGGCCTGGTCGTTGGCCTCGTCGAGCAGGGTCTGCATGCGCGGCTCCACCTCGGCCAGGTACTCCTCCGCGGTCTGCTGACCGTCCAGGACCGGCTGGATGTTGGTCCACATCTCGTCGTACCAGGCGGCGCCGTAGGTCATCGCGGCGGGCATCGGGCGGCCGTAGTCCTCCACGATGTCGAGGAACTCCTGGCGGTTGGCCGGGCTGGTGCCCTCCTCGGCCGCCCACTCGGCCGCCATGTCCTTGAGGTTCGGCACCTGGATCCCGGCGTCGACCAGGGTCTGCTGCGCCGTCTCGTCGGCGGACAGGTAGGTGACCAGCTCGACGGCCTCCTCCGGCATGGCGGTGGTCGCGGAGACGCCGATACCGAGCGAGCCGATCCATGTGGCGGGCTCGCCCGTCGAACCGGCGGGGAAGGGGATGAGGTCGTAGTCGAAGTCGAGCTCGTTGTAGGTGCTCACGTCCCACGGGCCCACGGGGAAGAACGCGATCTGGCCCTCCATCCAGCGCTGGTAGGTGTCCAGCGTTGCCGCCTGCTCGGCGTTCGGGGTCACCTCGTCCACCGTGGTCAGGTCGGCGATGTACTGCAGCGCCTCGGCCATCTCGGGGGTGTCGACGGTGACCTCCGTGCGGTCCTCGTTGGTCCAGTCGGCGCCGTTGCTCCAGGCGAAGCCCTGCATGTTCCACTGGACGTTGAGGCCGGTGCCCCACTGGTCGACCTTCTTGTCACCGTCGGTGTCCTTGGTGACCTTCTTCAGCACCTCGAGCCACTCGTCCCAGGTGTATGGCTCGTCCGCGCTCGGCAGCTCGATGCCCTCGGCCTCGAGCATCGTCTTGTTGTAGCCCATGGCGAACGGGCCGACGTCCTTCGGCAGGCCGTAGAGCGCGCCCTCGGGGGTGCCCTGCAGCTTGCCGTCATAGCGGTAGGAGTCGACGCCGTAGTCCCACAGGTTGTCCAGGTCGACGCCGGACGCCTCGACGTGGTCGGTGATGTCGAGCAGCACGCCCGAGGTGACGTAGGACTGCAGGTTCGCCTGCTCGATGTAGAAGACGTCGGGCACGTTGTTGCCGGAGATCGCCGCCTGGAGCTTGGTGGCGTATTGGTCGGCGTCGGTGACGATGACCTCCACCTCGACGCCGGTCTCCTCGGAGAACCTGTCGATGGCCTCCTGGTAGGCGGCCTTCTCGTCCTCGCCGCCGCGGAACATGAAGGTGAGCTTGCCGTCGTCGTCAGTTCCCGAACCAGCGCCGCAGGCGGCGGTGGAAGCCAGGACCAGCCCGGCGACGATGCCGGTGGTCAGGCGTGACTTCTTCATCACGGTTCCTCTCGTGAGCCGGGGCGCTGGGCGCGGGCGGTGCCGCCGGAAGTGGCGGGCACAACGTGTCGCGGAGCGTGCCGGTTGTCTCTTCGACCTTGAAGTTACATCGATGGAGAATCGATGCGGCACACGCTAGCATCCCTTCTACAACGATGTATACCCGCGGCATCGCAGCCGTCACGAGAGGACCCCCATGCATTCCGCCACCGTCTCGCTCGACCCCGCCTTCGTGGTCGGCCCCGTGCGTCGTCGCACCTTCGGCTCGTTCGTCGAGCATCTCGGGCGCTGCGTGTACACAGGCATCCACGACCCCGGCCACCCCACCGCCGACGCAGACGGCTTCCGCGGGGACGTCATCGAGCTCACGCGAGAGCTCGGCGTCTCGACGGTCCGCTACCCGGGCGGGAACTTCGTCTCTGGCTACCGGTGGGAGGACGCCGTGGGACCGGTCGAGCAGCGCCCCCGGCGTCTTGACCTGGCCTGGCACTCGACCGAGCCGAACCTTGTCGGCGTCGACGAGTTCATGCGGTGGGCGGCCAAGGCGGGCGTCGAGCCCATGATGGCCGTGAACCTGGGCACCCGCGGGGTGCAGGAGGCGCTCGACCTGCTGGAGTACTGCAACGTCCCGGGCGGCTCCTTCTGGGCGGACCAGCGCCGGGCGAACGGTGCCGAGGACCCGTACCGGATCAAGATGTGGTGCCTCGGCAACGAGATGGACGGCCCCTGGCAGATCGGCAGCAAGACGCCGCAGGAGTACGGGCGCCTGGCCGCAGAGACCGCCCGCGCCATGCGGATGATCGACCCGGGCCTCGAGCTCGTGGTCTGCGGGTCGTCGGGTTCCCAGATGCCCACGTTCGGCGAGTGGGAGCGCGTGGTCCTGACCGAGGCGTACGAGCACGTCGACCACGTCTCGGCCCACGCTTACTACTGGGAGGAGGACGGCGACCTGGCGTCGTTCCTCGCGTCCGTGGTGGACATGGACCACTTCGTGGAGTCCGTGGCGGCCACCGCCGACGCCGTCCGCGCCGCCCGCAAGCAGACCAAGCGGGTGCACATCTCGTTCGACGAGTGGAACGTCTGGTATCAGAAGCGCGCCGAGTCGCGGCCGCCGTCGGGCGACGACTGGCCGGTGGCGCCGGTGCTGCTCGAGGACCGCTACAACGTGGCCGACGCCGTCGTGGTGGGCAACATGCTCATCTCCCTGCTGCGGAACACCGACCGCGTGCACTCGGCGTCCATGGCCCAGCTCGTCAACGTGATCGCGCCGATCATGACCGAGCCCGGCGGGCGCATCTGGAAGCAGACGATCTTCCACCCCTTCGCCCTCACCGCCCGGCACGCCGCCGGCGAGGTGCTGCGCCTCGCCATCGACTCGCCCGTGCACAAGACGGCCAGGTTCGGCGAGGTGGCGGTGCTCGATGCCGTCGCGACGCACGACGCCGGGTCCGGTGACGTGGTGGTGTTCGCCGTGAACAGGTCGCTGACCGGGCCCGTGGTGCTCGACGTCGACCTGCGCGGCTTCCCGGGCATGCGCGTCGCGGAGGCCGTCACCCTGTCGAACCCCGACCACACCTGGTCCGCGACGGCGGACGACGACACCAGCGTGCTGCCGCGGCCCAACACCTCGGCGAAGGTCGCGGACGACCGGGTGCGTGCGGAGCTGCCCCCGGTCTCCTGGTCGATGCTGCGCCTGGTCCGGGAGTGAGCCCAGCGCCTTGATCCGGCTGTTCCGCTACTGGGCGAAACACTGCAGACTCGTTACTGGAACGTGACGTCGCGCACTATGAATCCGCCCCATGTGAGCGCTAACATTCGAGGCGGGCAAATAGCCGCAAGTCCTCGCACGAAGCCGTGCAGGATCTCAAGGAGGAGACATGGCACGCACGATCCTGACCCGCACCGTTCTGGCCGCGGTGTCCGTAGCCTCGCTGTTCGCGCTGAGCGCCTGCGCATCTGACGCCGGTGGCGACCCCGCAGGCGGGGGCGAGTCCGCAGGTGGAGGCGCCGACGACGGCGTCATCACCCTCGGCTTCTCGCAGGTGGGCGCCGAGTCCGGGTGGCGGGCCGCGAACACCAAGTCCATCCAGGACACGCTCACCGAGGAGAACGGCTTCGAGCTGAAGTTCTCCGACGCGCAGCAGAAGCAGGAGAACCAGATCCAGGCGATCCGGTCCTACATCACCCAGGGTGTGGACGTCATCGCGTTCTCCCCGGTGGTCGAGACGGGCTGGGACCCGGTGCTCCAGGAGGCCAAGGCCGCAGGGATCCCCGTGATCCTGACGGACCGCGCCGTCGACTCGAGCGACGAGACCCTCTACGAGTCGTTCATCGGCTCCGACTTCGTCAAGGAGGGTGAGATGGCCGGCGAGTGGGTCGCCGAGCAGTACGACGGCGAGGGCTTCAAGGCCGTCGAGCTGCAGGGCACCACGGGCGCCGCCCCGGCGATCGACCGCAAGGAAGGCTTCGAGTCCGCCATCGAGGGTACCGACGTCGAGATCATCGACAGCCAGACCGGTAACTTCACGCGGGCCGAGGGCAAGACCGTGATGGAGGGCTTCCTCAACAAGCACGACGACATCGACCTCGTGTTCGCGCACAACGACGACATGGGGCTCGGCGCGATCGAGGCCATCGAGGCCGCAGGCATGGTGCCGGGTGAGGACATCAAGATCGTCACCATCGACGCCGTCAAGGACGGTATGCAGGCGCTCGCCGACGGCAAGATCAACTACATCGTCGAGTGCAACCCGCTGCTCGGCCCGGACCTGGCGGAGATCGCCAAGAAGGTCATCGCCGGCGAAGAGGTCGAGAAGCGCATCGTCGTCGAGGACCAGGCGTTCGACCAGGCCGCGGCCAAGGAAGCGCTCCCCACGCGCGAGTACTGACGTCCGTGTCGCCGAGGTAGAGCGCCTGTCCGGACACCCGCTCTACTTCGGTGATCGAGCCACGCCGAGGTAGAGCGTGCGTCCGGACAGGCGCTCTACTTCGGCGACGGGGCGACGTACCCCTCAAGCGCCGCAGCACGCCAGACAAGAAGGTCGAGGATGACCCAGCAGACAGCACCACCCGTCGTCGAGATGACCGGCATCAGTGTCGAGTTTCCCCCGGTGAAGGCCCTCGACGGGGTCGATTTCAGCCTTCGCCCCGGCGAGATCCATGCCCTCATGGGCGAGAACGGCGCCGGCAAGTCCACCCTGATCAAGGCCCTCACCGGTATCCACTCGCCGACCGCGGGGACGATAGTGGTCGACGGTGTCGAGCGCCGGTTCACCGGCCCCGCCGACGCGCGGGCGCACGGCGTGAGCACCGTGTACCAGGAGGTGAACCTCTGCGAGAACCTCACGGTCGCGGAGAACATCATGCTCGGCGCCGAGCCGCGGCTGCTGGGCGGCCTGCACTGGTCGGCGATGCGCCGTCAGGCAGCGTCACACCTGGAGCGGATGGGTCTGAACATCGACCCGGCGTCGTCGCTCGGGTCGCACTCGCTGGCGGTACAGCAGCTCGTCGCGATCTGCCGGGCCACGGTGGGTGACTGCAAGGTCCTCATCCTCGACGAGCCCACCTCCAGCCTGGACACCGACGAGGTGGCGCACCTGTTCACCGTCATGCGCACGTTGCGTGACGAAGGTGTCGCCATCCTGTTCGTGAGCCACTTCCTCGACCAGATCTACGAGGTCTCGGACCGCATGACGGTGCTGCGCAACGGCGGCCTGGTGGGGGAGTACGTCACCGCCGAGCTGCCGGCCGCCGAGCTGGTCCAGCACATGATCGGCCGCTCCATGGAGGTCCTGGAGGCAGCGGAGGAGGTGCTCGAGCACACCGAGCGACCCGCCGACGCCACCCCGCTGCTCCAGGTGGTCGGCCTCGGCCGCAAGGGCTCGGTACAGCCCTTCGACCTCGAGCTCTACGAGGGCGAGGTGGTCGGCCTCGCCGGTCTGCTCGGCTCGGGCCGCACGGAGCTGGCGCGCCTGCTCACGGGCGCCGACCGGGCCGACGTCGGTGAGGCCCGCGTGGCCGGAGCACCGGCCCGCCTGCGCACGCCACGCGCGGCCATGAGCCACGGCATCGCCTACACCTCGGAGGACCGCAAGGGTGAGGGCGTCGTCGACGGCCTCACCGTGCGGGAGAACATCGTGCTCGCCCTGCAGGCGCGGCGCGGCTGGATCCGGCCGCTGCCCCGCAAGCAGGTCGACGACCTGGTCGCGTCGTACATCAAGCAGCTCGGGATCCGGCCGGCCAACCCCGAGGCGCTGCTGCGCAACCTCTCGGGCGGCAACCAGCAGAAGGTGCTGCTCGCGCGGTGGCTCGCCACGGCGCCGCAGCTGCTCGTCCTGGACGAGCCCACCCGCGGCATCGACGTCGGTGCCAAGGCAGAGATCCAGAAGCTCGTCGCCGACCTGGCGGCCGAGGGCATGTCCGTCGTCTTCATCTCGGCGGAGCTCGAAGAAGTGCTGCGTATATCCCACCGCATCGCCGTGATGCGGGACCGTCGCAAGGTGGCGGAGATCGATGGAGGAGGAGCCACTATGGACCAGGTGGTCGACCTCATCGCCGGAGGTGGGACGAAGTGACGAACATCCTGCGCCACTACCTCTTCTGGCCGGTCGCGGCTCTGGTCGCCCTGCTGGTGGCCAACACCGTCGCCCGGCCGAGCTTCCTGGCGATCAGCATCCGGGACGGGCACCTGTTCGGCGCCCCGATCGACATCCTGCGGACCACCGCACCGCTCCTGCTCGTCGCCCTCGGCATGACCCTGGTCATCGCGACACGCGGCATCGACCTCTCGGTCGGCGCCGTGGTGGCGGTCTCGGGTGCTGTCGCGCTGTCGCACATCGCGTCGTCGCCGAACCCCGAGTCGCCGGTGACGGTGCTCACCGCCATCGGCCTGGCCCTCGCGCTGTGCCTGGTGCTCGGCGTCTGGAACGGGTTCCTGGTCTCGGTGCTCGGCATCCAGCCGATCATCGCGACGCTCATCCTGATGACCGCGGGCCGCGGCGTCGCCATGCTCATCACGGGCGGCATGATCACCACGATCAACAGCGCGCCGTTCAAGGTGCTCGGCTCAGGGTTCTGGCTCGGGCTGCCCGTCGCGGCGGTCATCGCGTTCGGCGTGTTCGCGGTGGTCGCGTTCGTGGTGCGGCGTACCGCGCTCGGCATGCTCCTGGAGGCGACCGGCATCAACCCGGCCGCGAGCCGCCTCTCCGGCGTCCGCTCCAGGACGCTGACCTGGACCGTGTACACGGCGTCAGGCCTGTTCGCCGGCCTGGCGGGCCTGCTCATCAGCGCCGACACCATGGCCGCCGACGCGAACAACGCCGGCGTGTTCATCGAGCTCGACGCCATCCTGGCGGTCGTGATCGGCGGGACCGCGCTCTCGGGCGGCAAGTTCAACCTGTCGGGCACCCTGGTGGGCGCGCTCGTCATCGCCACCCTCGAGCGGACGGTGACCGTCCTCGGCATCTCGCCGCTGGTCACACCACTGTTCATGGCGCTCGTCGTCATCGCGGTGACCCTGCTCCAGTCGCCCCGGATGCGGGAGCGGCTGACGGCCGCCACCCGTCGTCCGGTCGCGACGACGCCGCCCGAGCCGCAGCCCGCTGCGCGCCCCGACTCGACGGAGGTGAAGGCCTGATGGCTACGTCGGCCCCCGTGCGCGCCTCGCGCTCGCTGAAGATCCCGACCCGGCTGGACCGGCGCTACCTCCCGGTGGTGGGCACGTTCGTCGTGCTGGCGCTCATGCTGATCGTGGGCGGCACCCGGTACGAGAACTTCCTGACGCCCGCAGTGGTGTCCAACCTGTTCATCAACAACGCGCACCTCATCGTGCTCGCGGTGGGCATGACCTTCGTGATCCTGACCGGCGGGATCGACCTGTCGGTCGGATCGGTGCTGGCGCTGTCCACGGTGGTCACAGCGGCGCTGCTGCAGGCGGGCCTGCCGCCCGCGGTGGTGATCCCGCTCGCGGTCGGCGCCGGGACGGTGATCGGCCTGGCGCACGGCGTGATGGTGCAGTACTTCCAGGTCCAGCCGTTCGTGGCGACGCTCGCGGGTATGTTCCTCGCCCGCGGCCTGTGCTTCCTCATCGCGCCGGAGTCCATCGCCATCAACGACGCGTCGTTCGGCGAGCTCGCGAGCTGGGTCCAGATCTTCGGCGGCTGGCGCATGTCGTCGGGCGTGCTCATCGCGCTGGTCGTCGTGGGCCTCGGCTTTCTTGTGCTGCACTTCACGCGGTTCGGCCGCACGGTGTACGCGATCGGCGGCGGCGAGCAGTCCGCCCTGCTCATGGGCCTGCCCGTGGCGCGCACCAAGGTGCTCGCCTACGTGGTGAGCGGCACGTGCGCCGGGCTCGGCGGCCTGCTGTTCGCCATGTACTCCCGGTCGGGCTACTCGCTGACCGGTGTCGCGATGGAGCTCGACGCCATCGCAGCGGTGGTCATCGGCGGGACGCTCCTGACGGGCGGCACCGGCTTCGTGCTCGGCTCCGTGCTCGGCGTGCTGGTGCTCGGTCTGATCCAGACCATCATCACGTTCGAGGGCACCCTCAGCTCCTGGTGGACCAAGATCGTGATCGGCGTGCTGCTGCTGATCTTCGTGGCCCTCCAGCGCATCCTGACGCTCCGCCGCACGTAACCCCCGCGCCCTGGCTCGGCGTACCCGGTACGCCGAGCCAGGGCCGCGGCCCGACCGCACGACGACCCGCTCCACACCGACGTGACGAAGGGATCGATACGACATGGATTTACAACGATATAGACGAGGTGCGCTCGCGATCGGCGCCGCGCTCGCGGTGAGCCTGGCAGGAGCGGTGGCGCCATCCGTCGCCGCGCCGGGCGCCGCTCCGGCGCCGTCCACGGCGACGGCGGCCGAGGGCGAGTACGCCGCCTACTTCTTCCCGTACTTCACCGGCGAGTCCACCGCCGACGGCGAGACCATCTCGTTCGCCGTCTCGGACGGGCCCGACCCGCTGGAGTGGACCACGCTCAACGGCGGCGAGCCGGTGCTCAGCTCCACGCTCGGCACCAAGGGCCTGCGCGACCCGTTCCTGATCCGCGGTGGTGACGGCACGTACTACCTGCTCGCGACCGACCTGCAGATCTACGGCGGCGGCAACTTCGGCGACGCCCAGGAGACCGGCAGCCGCTCGCTCATGGTCTGGGAGTCCACGGACCTGGTGAGCTGGGGCGAGCAGCGCGAGATCGAGCTCGCGCCCGAGAACGCGGGCAACCTGTGGGCGCCCGAGGCGTACTGGGACGAGGCGGCCGGCGAGTTCGTCGTCTACTGGGCCTCGGCCCTCTACCCGGCCGACGTCCCGCCCGCGGAGCGCGACATCCGGACCTCGTACCAGCGCATGCTGTACGCGACCACCACGGACTTCGAGACGTTCTCGGAGCCGAAGCCGTGGATCGACGAGCCGCAGGGCGACGGCCTCGGCATGATCGACTCCACGGTCCAGGAGGAGGACGGCGTCTACCACCGCCTCACCAAGGACGAGTCGTACATGGGGATGCGCCAGGAGTCGTCGACGGACCTGCGCCGCACGCAGGGCGTGACCGAGGGCGACGGCTGGGACCTCGTCAAGGAGCGCGTCGGGTTCGGGCAGCCGAACCCGTGGGGCGGCACGTTCACCGGGGGCGAGGGGCCCACGCTGTTCCCGTCGCTCACGGACGACCGCTGGTACCTCCTGCAGGACCAGCCCAGCTACCACGGCGGCCAGGGCTACATGCTCTTCGAGTCCGACGACCTGGGCAGCGGCGAGTGGACCGCCAACCTCGACGCGATCCTGCCGGCCAGCCCGCGGCACGGGACCGTCCTGCCGATCACCGCCGAGGAGCGCGAGCGCCTCGTGGCCGCGTACCCGCCGGCCGAGACCCCGGTCCAGGAGCACACGCTCGACGTCGACGCCGCGGCAGCGGGCACGGAGATGAGCGACGACCTGTACGGCGTCTTCTACGAGGACATCAACTACGCGGCCGACGGCGGCCTGTACGCCGAGCTGGTCCGTAACCGGTCCTTCGAGTTCGCGGCCACGGACAACCGGGACTTCACCGGTATGACGGGCTGGGACGTCGTGCAGCGGCGCGGGTCGACGGGCACGGCGACGGTGGAGTCCGACCGGGCCGAGTGGCTCAACGACAACAACCGCGCCTACCTGACCGTCGAGGCCGACGGTCCCGGCGTCGGCGTCCGCAACGCGAGCTACAACGAGGGCTTCGCGATCGAGAAGCGCAAGAAGTACGACTTCTCGGTGTTCGCGCGGGCCGATCGCAAGCAGCGCCTCACGGTGAGCCTCGAGTCCCCGGACGGCAGCACGACGTACGCGTCCACGACCATCGACGTCACCGGCAAGGACCGCTGGAAGAAGCACACCGCACGGCTGACCGCCAACGGGACCGCCAACGACGCCCGGCTCGTCGTGACGGGTGGCGCGGCCGGCACGCTGCGCCTGGACATGGTCTCCCTGTTCCCGCGCGACACGTGGGACGGCCCGGTCAACGGGCGCTCGACGCTGCGCGCGGACCTCGCGCAGAAGGTCGCCGACCTGGAGCCGTCCTTCCTGCGGTTCCCCGGTGGCTGCGTCACCAACGTCGGCACGTTCGACACCTACCTGGAGTCGGACGGCGCGGACCGCCGTCGGACGTACCAGTGGAAGGAGACCATCGGGCCGGTCGAGGAGCGCCCGACCAACTGGAACTTCTGGGGCTACAACCAGACCTACGGCCTCGGCTACCTCGAGTACTTCGAGTTCGCCGAGGACCTGGGCGCATCGCCGCTGCCCGTGCTGTCCGTCGGTGCCAACGGCTGCGGCAGCAACATCCCCGAGATGACCGACGACGTGCGCCTCGACCGCTGGGTGCAGGACACCGTCGACCTCATCGAGTTCGCCAACGGGTCCGTGGACACCGAGTGGGGCGCCAAGCGCGCCGCGCTGGGCCATCCCGACCCGTTCGGGCTGAAGTACATCGGCCTGGGCAACGAGGAGAACACCGACACGTTCCAGGCGAACTTCCCGCGCTTCCGGGACGCCGTCGAGGCCGCGCACCCCGAGGTCACCGTGATCTCGAACTCCGGCCCGGACGACACCGGCGCCCGGTTCGACGAGCTCTGGGACTTCAACCGCGAGCAGGGTGTCGCGATGGTCGACGAGCACTACTACAACGACCCGTCGTGGTTCCTGTCGAACACCGAGCGGTACGACTCGTACGACCGTGAGGGCCCGCACGTGTTCCTCGGCGAGTACGCCTCGCGCGGGAACGCCTGGTCCAACTCGCTGTCCGAGGCCGCGTACATGACCGGGATCGAGCGCAACGCCGATGTGGTGGAGCTGGCCTCCTACGCGCCGATGTTCGCCAACGAGGACTACGTCCAGTGGTCCCCGGACCTGATGTGGTTCGACAACGACGAGTCGTGGGGCTCGACGTCGTACTACACGCAGCAGATGTTCATGACGAACACGGGCGACCAGGTGGTCCCGTCCGCGCACGACGGCCCGGAGGAGACCCCGGCGGACATCTCCGGCGGCGTCTTCCTGTCGACCTGGAACACCGAGGCCGCCTACGACGACGTGCGGGTCACGGACAACGAGTCGGGCGAGGTCCTCTTCTCCGACTCGTTCGACGACGCCGCGCAGTGGGAGCCCCAGGACGGCACGTGGGGCGTGACCGGAGGCGAGTACGTGCAGTCGGCGGGCAACGTCACCGACGCCCGCTCGATCATCACCGATGCCTACACGAAGGACTGGGACAACTACACCCTGGAGCTCGACGCCCGGAAGCTGGGCGGCAGCGAGGCGTTCCTCGTCGGGTTCGCCGCGGGCGGCCGGGACGACTTCTACTGGTGGAACCTGGGCGGCTGGAACAACACCCGCCAGGCGCTCCAGCGGGCCGACGGCGGCGGCGCGGGCGAGGTCGCGGCGGTGGAGGGCCACTCCATGGAGACCGGCCGGGACTACCAAGTGAAGATCGTGGTCTCCGGGCGGACCATCAAGCTCTACCTCGACGGCGCGCTCCAGATGACGTACACCGAGCCGACCACCGAGTCGCTGTACCAGGTGGTCACGCGGGACGCGGAGACCGGTGAGCTGGTGCTCAAGGTCGTCAACCCGTTCGACTCGGTCGCACGCACGGCGGTGAACGTCGGCGGGTACGCGGTGGACGGTGACGCCGAGGTGATCGAGATGAGCGGGGCGCCGTCGGCCATGAACACCAAGACGCAGCCGGAGCGGATAGTGCCGGTGGAGGGCGAGGCGACGCTCGACGTGTCGGCATCGGCCGGCGGCTCGGAGTTCAGCTACGACTTCGCGCCCCACTCGATCACGTTCCTCCGGCTCGCGGAGGCCAACGGCAGCTGACTCGACGCCATCGCTGGTCGAGCTTGTCGAGACCCAGGTCTCGGGAAACAAACACCAACGGGTGGGAGGCCCCCCCAACGTGGGGGGGGCAGGGCGTGTGGGCCCCCGGCGGAGCC